>JARRKE010000027.1 GCA_037388465.1 Gammaproteobacteria bacterium | reverse complement strand
GCCTTGGGCCAGGCGGCGGCCAGCACGGCACGGGGGCTCAGCAGGCCCGCACCAACGGCCAGACCCACGCTGCCCGCAGCCAGCGTGCCTTTCAGAAAGGTTCTGCGTTTCATGCTCATTTTAAAGCTCGACTCCTCTGGCAAATGCCTGTGATTGTGTAAAGCTGCGCAGATTAGATACAAGAGCTATGCCAATTATTCCAGGCCAGTTAAATCAATGCCTTAGGAAAAAGCAGCGGGCCGCGAAACAGACAGGTTGTTGCAATATGCAACGTGCAGGTATTGCAAAACGCAACGACTATTCGGTTTCGGCGTATTGCTGGAGCTTGCGCCAGAGCGTGGACTTGTTGATGCCGAGAGCGGCGGCGGTACGTTCGCGATTGCCCTGGAAGCGCTGCAGGGTGGCCAGGATGTAACGGCGCTCCAGGGTGGCGAGGTCGGGTTCGTCCTGGTCCAGGGCGGGCGGAGTCGCCGCGCTCTCCGCCAGCGGCTCATGAAGGTATGCCGTTCTACCAGGTTGCGCAGCTCGCGCACGTTGCCGGGCCAGTCGTACTGTTCGATCCGCTCCATGGCGGCGGGGTCGAAGCCGTTCACCCGGCGGCCGTAGCGCTGCGAGAATTCGTCGACAAAATGGGCGATCAGCAGCGGGATATCCTCGCGCCGCTGACGCAGCGGCGGTACGGTGATGCGGACCACGTTGAGACGGTGGTAGAGGTCGTGACGGAATTCGCCGTGCGCCACCATGGCCTCGAGGTTGCGGTTGGTGGCGACGATGAAACGCACGTCGATGTCGATGGGGCGGACCCCGCCGACCCGGGTGATCTGCTGTTCCTGCACCACACGCAACAGTTTGGTCTGCATGGCGTCCGAGATGTTGCATATCTCGTCCAGGAATACCGTGCCCCCGCTGGCGGCCTCCAGCAGGCCCGCCTTGGTCTGGGTGGCACCTGTGAAGGCCCCTTTTTCATGCCCGAACAGTTCGCTTTCGAGCAGGGTGTCGGTCAGCGCCCCGCAGTCGATGACCACGAAGGGCTGGCTGGCGTCCGACCCCTGGTCGTGGATGGCGCGGGCGACCAGCTCCTTGCCGGTGCCGGATTCGCCCTCGATGATGACGTTGCAGCGGATGTCGGCGATCTTTTCGATCAGGCGGTAGACCTGCTGCATGGCGCCGCTCTGGCCGATCAGTCGGTAGCGGAGCTGGGCGTCGCGCACCTGCCGGCGCAACAGGAGGTTTTCGGCGCGCAGGCGGGCGTTTTCCAGGTTGCGTTCCGCCTGCAGCAGCAGTTCCTCGACTTCGTAGGGCTTTTTGATGAAATCGGTCGCGCCCAGGCGCAGGGCCTCGATGGCGTTATCCACCGTGGAATAGCCGGTGATGATGATGAAAGGCACCTGGGGGTCCTGCGCGCGCACCTCGCGCAGCAGATCCATGCCGGTGATGCCGGGCATGCTGAGATCGCTGATGATGAGGTCCGCCCCATGATTGCGGAAATCCGCCAGGGCCTGTTCCGGGTCGCGATGTACGTCGACACTGAACGCCGACCCCTGGGCGAAGCGGGCGAACAGCTCGCCCGACTTGGGGTCGTCGTCGACGAACAGGATACGGGGGATATGGGTCATGCGTTGTGGTCGGTGCTGCGTTTGAGCGGGAGGATCACATTCACGGTGAGGCCGCCGCGCTCGTTGTTCTCGGCGGTTATTTTACCGCCATGATGCTCCACGATGCCCAGGCTGACCGACAGGCCGAGGCCGCTGCCCTGCCCGATAGGCTTGGTGGTGAAGAAGGGATCGAACAGTTTTTCCATCACGGCTGATTCGACGCCGCTGCCTTCGTCGCAGACACAGAGCATGGCGTGAGACGCGTCGTGCTGGCGCGCCTTGACGACGACGTGGTCGCCACGATCGCTGGCCTGAATCGCATTGAGCAGCAGGTTGACCAGCACCTGCTGCAGCTGACGCGCATCGCCTTCGATGATCAAACCGTCGTCGGTTTCGGTGTCGATCTGTATGCCGCGGCGTTTGGCTTCCTGGCTGACCAGGGCAATGCTCTCATCGACCCAGGAAGGAACGTGGATGCGCGTGTATTGCGGCGGCAGCTGACGGGCGAAGTTGAGGATGCCTTTAATGATCTCCGAGGCGCGATGCGCTTCTTCGTTGAGTGAATTGAGGTCGTTGGCGAGGTCGCCACCCTGCACCTGGCGGCGCATGAGTTTGGTCAGGGTGAGGATGTTGTTCAGCGGATTGTTGATCTCGTGTCCGATGCCGGCGGCCATTTCACCGATGGAGGCGAGTTTGGCCGACTGCAACATCATCTTTTCGGCGTGATCCCGTTCGGCCTGGGCCCGTTCCATCGTATCCGCCATATATTCGAATGAATCCTTCAGCTCGCGGATCTCGCTCGGCGTGTATTGATCCGGCAGCGCGACGCGCTTGCCGCGCGCATAGGCCTTGAGATTTTCCGCCAGTTGGGTGATGGGTTCCGCGATGCGGCGCGCACCGAGGTGGGTCAGCACCAGCGTCAGCACCAGGGCGATCGCCGCGAACAGGAAGATACCCAGCCGGATGCGGTGAAACGGCGCGGTGATCTCCTGGGAGTCGATGCGGGTGGCGATCAGCCAGGTGACCAGCTTGTTCGGGTAAGGCAGATACTCGGTGTAATAGACGCGGGACTTGCCGTTGCGGGTGGTGAACACGCCGTAAGGGGATTGGTTGTCCGCATGCAGCAGCTGTTCGCCGAAGGCGCCCGTCAGCTTCTTGTCGGGGTCCTTGGGCGTGTTGAACAGGATGCCGCGGGACTCGTCGTAAAGAATCAGCCGGTCGCGCGAGGGCGTCTCGGGGTTGAGTTCGACGATGAGCAGCTTGCCGTTGAACATGCGTGGTGCCAGCTCCAGGATGCGCGCGATGTGGGTGCCCAGCGAATTCACCAGCAGATAACCGGTCGTCATGCCGTGAGGGCCGGGCAGGGGGACGGCCGCATCCTGCATCGGCGGCAGGCCGGTGGAGCCGAAGTCATTGAGACTGGGCGGCAGGGACAGGTAGCTCACCTCGCCCTCGGGGAGCGCCTGCAGTTCGGCGAGCAGGAAGTCGTCGTGCAGCTCCGGTTCGGCATAGGGATACGGATTGAGTCCGCTGAAGGAGGCCGGCGTGCGTCGGCTGTTGCGGACCTTTACCAGGGTGTCGCCCTGAGGGTCCAGCACGCGGATACTGCCGTTCTCGAGCAGGACCGACTGGAGCTCCTCCAGAAAACCGGTGAAGCGCGAGGTGCGCAGGGCGAAGTCCGGGGCACGGCGGTGTTCGCGCGCGGCCAGTAGGACGGGCATGTATTCCTGCATGGGCGGGGAGACCGCGAGCGCGGCGATCACCTCGCGTTCGTAGCCAAGGCGCCGGTCGATCTCGACCACCATGCTGTTGAGGTTGGCCGCGATCTGCCTGTCAAGGTCGCCGCGGTGAATGTGTTCGCTGTAGGCGGTGGCGCCCAGGGCGATCAGGGTCAGCGGCACGACCGTGGCCAGGGAGACCCAGAGAAAGATGTTGGTACGCAGGCGCATCAGTGCCAGTTTGCCACGGCCTGCCGCGCCTGTTCGTTGGCGGGGCGGGCGGCGAGGCCGGTCTGGGTGAGCATGACCTCGAAACGGGCGCCGTCCGCCATGGGCAGGTAGGTGGCGCTGCCGTAAACGGTGTCGACCCAGCCGAACAAGGCCGGGTAGCGCCGCGCGACCCGCCACAGATCCAGTCCCCGTGCATCGGCGAGATCGTAGACGCTGGGTGGCATGGTGCGCGCCTGGGTCAGATCACGGTAACGGCTGTTGAGACGGTCCAGGCGATAGCGGGCATCCAGCCCCAGCAGGTTGGCCCAACCCTTCCAGCGCAGCACGCGTGCCGACAGCTCCCATTCGTCGCCATGCAGTTCGAGCAGACGTGTCTGGCCGTCGGGACGGCGCATCAGGACCTGATAGTCGGCGGGCGCCAGGCGCGTGAAAACCAGTGTCGCCACAGGTTGTTCGTAGGTCAGGCGCTGGTAGGTGTAGACGTTGGCCAGCAGGGAGGCGACCAGTGCCGCGAGGGCGATGAACAGCCCCCCGCCCAGCAGGGCGCCCGTACCGCGCAGGGCACGTCGCCGCCGCAGGCCGCGCAGGCCGGCGAGCAGCAGCAGGGCCCCGATCAGAGCGAACAGGGCGACGATCCATTGGGAGGACTGCGGCATCATGGTGTTGCCTACAGTAGCCAGCGGGTCACGGCGCGGCAAGCGCCGGGCTGCCCGAGGTCAGGGCGAGAGGCTATACTGCGAGGCCCTTTCAACAGCCGCGACGAGACGAATATGCGACCCTGCTGGGCTCAATGGTTACTGTGGGCGGTCATCGCCGTACTGGGCGTCGGCTCGATGCTGAGCGCTTGCGGCCAGAAGGGCCCGCTTTATCTGCCTCCCGAGCAACATACCAACAGTCAGTCGGGATAGTTATGGATTATTTCCAGCCCTACGAGGGTGAGCTGTACGCCGAAGGCGTGGCGCTGAGCGATATCGCGGCCCGCTACGGCACGCCGGCTTACGTTTATTCCCGCGCCACCCTGGAACGCCACTGGCATGCCTTCGACGAGGCCTTTGCCGGGCGCCCGCACCTGGTCTGCTATGCGGTGAAGGCCAATTCCAATCTGGCGGTGCTGAACGTGCTCGCGCGCCTGGGTTCGGGGTTCGACATCGTCTCCATCGGCGAGCTGGAGCGCGTGCTGCGCGCCGGCGGCGATCCCGGCAAGGTGGTGTTTTCCGGGGTCGGCAAGCGCGAGGACGAAATGCGCCGCGCGCTGGAGGTCGGCATCCGCTGCTTCAACGTGGAATCGATTCCGGAACTGCAACGCCTGGACCGTGTGGCGGGCGAGGCGGGATGCAGGGCTCCGGTGTCGCTGCGCGTGAACCCGGACGTGGACGCGCAGACGCATCCCTACATCTCCACCGGTCTGAAGGAGAACAAGTTCGGCATCGACATCGCCGAGGCGGAGCGCGTGTACCAGCAGGCCGCGCAGATGCCCAATCTGGAGGTCAGCGGTATCGACTGTCACATCGGTTCGCAGCTCAAGAGCCTGAGTCCGTTCCTGGACGCCCTGGACCGTGTGCTGGCCCTGGCCGCGCGGCTGGAGACGCAGGGTATCGCGATCCGGCATCTGGATATCGGCGGCGGCCTGGGCGTGCGCTACCGTGACGAGGAGCCGCCCGCACCCGCCGAATATGCGCAGGCGATCAAGGAGCGGCTGCAGGACGCGCCCTACGAGCTGTTCATGGAGCCGGGACGGGCGATCGCCGCCAATGCCGGCGTGCTGCTCACCCGGGTGGAATACCTCAAGCACACCGAACACAAGAACTTCGCCGTGGTGGATGCGGCGATGAACGACCTCATGCGTCCCGCGCTGTACGAGGCCTGGCAGGAGATCGTGCCGGTGAAACCGCGTGAAGACGTGGCCCTGCGTGAATACGACGTGGTCGGGCCGGTCTGCGAAACCGGTGATTTCCTCGGCAAACAGCGTGCCCTCCAGTTGCACGAGGGCGACCTGATTGCCATCCGCTCGGCCGGGGCCTACGGTTTTTCCATGAGCTCCAACTACAACAGCCGGCCGCGTGCCGCGGAGATCATGGTCGACAAGGATCACGCCTACGAGGTACGCGCGCGCGAGACGCTGGACGCGCTCATGGCCGGGGAGCATCTGCTGCCGGAGCCGGAGTGATGGAGCGCCGGCCCGAACCCGAGCTGATGCTCGAGCCGGCGCAGGCCCGTGCCTATGCCGAGGCCGATTTCGAGGCGCCTCACAACGCCTTCGTCGAGACTTTCCGGATGCGGTTTCCGAACTTCGCCGCAAGCGGCCATGTACTGGATCTCGGCTGCGGCCCCGGTGACATCAGCCGCCGTTTCGCCCTGGCCTATCCCGGCTGCGAAGTGGAAGGCATCGACGGCTCCCAGGTGATGATCGATGCGGGCCGGGAACAGCTCGAAGCCGCGGGCGTGACGGAACAAGTCCGGCTGCACTGCGCGCGTCTGCCGGAAGAGCCGCCGCCGCGCGAACGCTACGACGCGCTCATCTCCAACAGCCTGCTGCATCACCTGCACGAACCCGCTGTGCTGTGGAACGCGGTGCTTCGCTATGCGGTGCCGGACGCCCCCGTCTTCGTCATGGACCTGATGCGGCCGCAGGACATCCAGACGGCGCAGTCACTGATGGAACAGTATGCGGCCGGCGAACCCGAGGTGCTGCGGCACGATTTTTATCACTCCCTGCTGGCCGCCTTTCGACCCGAGGAAGTACGCGAACAGATCGACCGGGCCGGCCTGGAAGGGCTGGAGGTCGAGGTGATCAGCGACCGGCATTTGATTGTCTGGGGACGGGTGTCGGGCTGAATTGGTTTGGTTATGCGATATCCGCTTAGACGGATAAGCAGTTACGCTTCACCTGTGTTGAATCCTGTTAGATAAGTTGGTGGTTTTGTTTCGCGCATTTATGGGCATGCGTTTCTAACCAACGCTATGAGTAATGCGCGAGCCGGGTTATTTGCTCGCCCAAAGAACCCGGCGGAAGAAAGGGCGCCCCACGGCCGCGCTGTACCGACTTGCTGCCCTCCTGGCGCATCGGCATTCGTGCATCCCTCCATATCACCTCCACACCCCGCGGTCTGACCGAAGGTCTTTCGACAGGCCGTCCCTGGCCTGACGAAAGACGCGCGTGATCCGTCACGCGCCCTGCGGCTCCTGGTCAGTCCAGTGCGGGGCGTTCCGGGCGCGGCCAACGGGGACCTTCGGCGTGAAGGGTTGGGAGTAAGACGTAAGGAGGGATCATGTCTTTTCGCCTCACCCCTCACTTCTCACACCTCACCAAAAACCCCGTCCCGCCTTGCCGAGCGGCCGATGGCTTGCAGGGTCAGCCCGGCATGGACGCCGGGCTGAGGTTCGTCACGACACGACTGCATGGATGCAGGAGGTAGAGCAACGCAGGAGCAGTTGCCGAGGACGTCGTGTCGAACCGTGCCCGTTGCAAGTCAACGGTTGTGAGGGACGCCCGCAGGGCCAAGGCGGTGGGGGCGCATTTGACCTGCGCCATCCCTGGCGCAGGCCTTTCAGGCGACATTCGTCGTCCCAATCCGCTCCAGGCGGATTGGTCTTTCATCCCCTTTCTTTGGGCGAGCAATGAATAAATCGCCGGGAGCGATTTATCGCGTAAGCCCCGAAGGGGTGAGGCGCAGGGATGCGCCGAACAAAGGGACTCGCACGCCACAACGGGTGTTAGATAAAGAAATCCCAACGGCGAAGCGTGCGAAACAATACCAACAGCATGTCTCCAGCGCTCTCGATACTCAGAATGAGCAAAGCACCGCTCTCGATTGAAGAGAATCTCGACAAACTAAAATAAAGGCAAAAAAAACGCCGGCAGAAGCCGGCGTTCATCAAAGAAACCGTTCAGGGAAGCCTGATCAGTCTTTGGCAGTGACTTTGGCGTCAGGTCTGTTCTTACGACTTCTTGATGAAGAAAGTGAACTCACCGCCGCCCTGGCTGTGATCGAGCAGCTCGTGACCGGTCTGCTTGCAGAAGGCTTCGAAGTCCTTCACGGCACCGGGATCGGTGGCCACAACCTTGAGCACTTCACCGGCGTTCAGGTCGGCGATGGCTTTCTTGGTGCGCAGGATGGGCAGGGGGCAGTTCAGGCCGCGGGCGTCAAGTTCCGAGGTAAAGTCGGTCATGGCGAGATTCCTCTAAGGTTAGTGAACAGGTTCTTATTCAAAGCTCGAACCTTGAATAATATTCGTGTGTACAGCAGCGGACAACAGCCCGTTGCCGGTCGAGCACCCTATCATACGTCTGACCAATTGCCTAGGCGGCCGGGGTAGGCAGCCGCCCTGTAACCGGTTAAGCTCCCTAACATGTTGATTCAGTTTGCCAAAATGCACGGTCTCGGCAACGATTTTGTGGTTATCGATGCCGTACGGCAGGCCGTTTCGCTGTCTCCGGAGCAGGTCCGGTTCCTGGCCAACCGGCGCTTCGGGGTGGGCTGCGACCAGGTTCTGCTGGTGGAACCGTCCGCCTCGCCGGAAGCGGATTTCCACTATCGGATCTTCAATGCGGACGGCAACGAGGTGGAGCAGTGCGGCAACGGTGCGCGTTGTTTCGCCCGTTTCGTGCGCGAGGCGGGGCTGACGGACAAGACCGAAATCCGGGTGGAGACGTCCGGCGGGCTCATCGTGCTGCACGTCCAGCCGGACGAACAGGTCACGGTCGATATGGGCGTGCCGAGACTGACGCCGGCGGAAATTCCGTTCCAGGCCGACGCCCCCGCCGTGAGTTATCTGCTGGACGTCGACGGTGAGCAGTACGAGATCGGGGCGGTGTCCATGGGCAATCCGCACGCCGTGCTGCTGGTGGACAACGTGCAGACCGCGCCCGTGCCGCGGCTGGGGCCGCTGATCGAGGCCCATCCGCGCTTTCCGCGCCACGTCAACGTCGGCTTCATGCAGGTCGTGGATCCGGGACACGTCAGGCTGCGGGTGTACGAGCGGGGCGCCGGGGAGACCCTGGCCTGCGGCACCGGGGCCTGTGCGGCGGTGGTTTCCGGGCGCCTGCGCCATCTGCTGGATGAAACCGTGGCGGTTGATCTCCCGGGAGGCCGTCTTATGATTAACTGGAGTGGGGAGGGTGCGCCGGTTCTGATGACCGGACCGGCGGTGACCGTATTCAAGGGCAGCATCGATTTATGAACAGTGAGCAAAAAACCGACGCCGGCGTGACCGACGAAACAGCGATTGTTGAGTATCTGCGCAGTCATCCGGACTTTTTCGAACGGCATCAGGCCCTGCTGGAAATCCTCAAGCTGCCGCATCCGACGGGGGGCGCTGTATCGCTGATCGAGCGCCAGCTCGGCGTGATGCGCGACAAGATCCGTTTTCTGGAGCGTAAGCTGCAGGAGCTGGTCGATGTGGCGCGCGAGAACGAGCAGCTCAGCATGCGCCTGCATCATCTGGCCCTGGGGCTGATCGAGGCGGACAGCCTCGATGCGGTGCTCGCGCTGACCAAGGAGCAACTGCGCGAAGGTCTGCGCACCGACTACGTCGCCATCCGCCTGTTCAGCGATGAGGCGCGCGAGAACGACCTCCACTTCATTTCGCCCTCGCATCCCGCCCTGGCGGCGGAAACCCGTCTGTTCAAGGAAAGAAGGCCGGTGTGCGGCCGTTTCAAGCCCGAACTGCTGCAGCTGCTGTTCGGCGACGAGGCCGAGACCATCGAGTCGGCCGTGCTGGTCCCGCTGGGCGACCGCCTGGGGCTGCTCGCACTCGGCGCGCAGGACCCGCAACGCTTTCATCCCGGCATGGGCACGCTGTTCCTGGGTTACCTCGGGGACCTGGTGGGCCAGGCCCTCACCCTGCAATTGCGCCCTGCCGCCGACCCCGCCGCTTGAAAAGCGGCGTCGGCGCCCTCATCAAACGAAATCCGAACCCCGGTTTCGTGGCGTGGTCCGATCAGGCCACGTGACGGCCAATTCTTCACTGCAGGAGACCCGCCTTGGAACAGTACAGAGGTACCACCATTGTCGGCATCCGGCGCGATAACGCCGTGGTGATCGCCGGTGATGGGCAGGTCAGTCTGGGCAATACCGTCATGAAGGGCAACGCCCGCAAGGTGCGCCGCTTGTACAACAACAAGGTGATCGCCGGCTTTGCCGGCGGCACGGCGGATGCCTTCACCCTGTTCGAGCGTTTCGAGACCAAGCTCCAGGAATACAGCGGCAACCTGACCCGCGCCGCGGTCGAGCTGGCCAAGGACTGGCGCACGGACCGCATGCTGCGTCGACTGGAGGCGCTGCTGGCAGTGGCCGACAGCAATGCCTCGCTGATCATTTCCGGCAACGGCGACGTGATCGAGCCGGAAAAGGGGCTGATCGCCATCGGCTCGGGCGGTCCCTACGCCCAGGCCGCGGCCCGCGCCCTGTTGGAGAACACCGAGCTGAATGCGCGCGAGATCGCCGAAAAGGCGCTGAATATCGCCGCGGACATCTGCATCTACACGAACCACAACCTCACTATCGAAGAACTCTGAACGGCACGGCGCGTATCGCGCCGGCCCGGCAGGATTCAGGTATTCAGTCACCATGAGCATCATGACCCCCCGCGAAATCGTCCAGGAACTGGACAAACACATCGTCGGCCAGAATGCCGCCAAGCGTGCCGTGGCCATCGCCCTGCGCAACCGCTGGCGCCGCATGCAGCTCGATCCCGAGCTGCGCCAGGAGGTCACGCCGAAAAACATCCTGATGATCGGCCCCACCGGCGTGGGCAAGACCGAGATCGCACGCCGCTTGGCCCGGCTGGCCAAGGCGCCGTTCATCAAGGTCGAGGCGACCAAGTTCACCGAGGTCGGTTATGTCGGCCGCGAAGTGGATTCCATCATCCGCGACCTGATGGACGTGGCGGTCAAGCAGTTGCGCGAGGAAGAGGTCACCAAGGTACGGCATCGCGCGGAGGAGGCTGCGGAGGAGCGCCTGCTGGACGCCCTGCTGCCGGGCCGCCAGACCACGGGCTTCCTGAGCGAGCCGCAATCCGCGGGCGGCGACGACCACACCCGCCAGAAGCTGCGCAAGCTGTTGCGCGAAGGCGAGCTCGACGATCGTGAGATCGAGATCGAGGTGTCGGCCATGCCGATGGGCGTGGAGATCATGACCCCGCCGGGCATGGAGGAAATGGCCAGCCAGCTGCAGGGCATGTTCCAGAACCTGGCCGGGCGCAAGCAGCAGTCGCGCAAGCTCAAGGTCAAGGACGCCTTCAAGCTCCTTACCGAGGAAGAGGCCTACAAGATGATCAACGACGAGGACATCAAGCTGCGCGCGGTGGATTTCGTCGAACAGAACGGGATCGTCTTCATCGACGAGATCGACAAGGTCACGCGCCGCGGCGAGACCGGCGGCGCCGACGTCTCCCGCGAGGGGGTGCAGCGCGACCTGCTGCCGCTGGTGGAGGGCAGCACCATTACCACCAAGTACGGCCAGGTGCGCACCGACCACATCCTGTTCATCGCCTCGGGGGCCTTTCATCTGTCCAAGCCTTCCGACCTGGTCCCGGAACTCCAGGGACGCCTGCCGATCCGGGTGGAGCTGGACGACCTCAAGGCGGAGGATTTCGTGCGCATCCTCACCGAGCCCGATGCCTCGCTCACCGAGCAGTACAGCGCACTGCTGCAAACGGAGGGCATTGCGGTCGAGTTTGCCGAGGACGGCGTGCAGCGTATTGCCGAGATCGCCTATCAGGTCAACGAGCGCACCGAAAACATCGGCGCCCGGCGCCTGCATACCGTGCTGGAGCGTCTGCTGGAAGACGTCTCCTTCCACGCCCCCGACGGTGAATCGCAGGTGCGTATCGACGCGGCCTATGTGGACAAGGTGCTGGGCGAACTGGTTCAGGACGAAGACCTCAGCCGTTATATACTGTGACCAGCAAGCAGTAGCGGTACGGGAGCAGTTGAATGAATAAACAGACACACTGGGAAACGGTGTACCGGGAACGGGCGGTGGACATGCTCAGCTGGTTTCAGGCCACGCCCGCCGTCTCCCTGGCCCTGATCGATGCCGCCAGGCAGCCCAAGGCTGCCCCGATCATCGACATGGGCGGGGGGGCCTCCAAGCTCGCCTATCTGTTGAAAGGAAAGGGCTACAGAGATATCACGGTGGTGGATATCGCCGCCGGGGCATTGCAGAAAAGCCGCGACCAGATGGGGCCCGCCGCCAAAGGGATCACCTGGATCCAGGGCGATGCGACCAAGCTGGATCTGCCCAAGGCCTATCGTATCTGGCATGATCGCGCCGTTTTTCATTTCCTGACCGATCCGTCCGACCGGCAGGCTTACCTCGATCGGCTCGATCGTTATCTGGAACCGGGTGGTCAGGTGATACTCGCCACCTTCGCGCTGGACGGCCCGGAAAAGTGCAGCGGCCTGCCGGTGCAGCGTTACAGCCCGGAGACCCTGGCGGAGACGCTTGACGGCAGCTTCCGGTTGCTGGATTTCGTGGAGGAAACCCACCAGACGCCCGCTTGCGCCGAACAGGCGTTCATCTACTGCCGCTTCGAACGCAAGACCAACTGAATCCATAAAGGGAACGCCATGGCCAGTCCGCGCCCGACAGAAATCCACCTGCATCAGAAATCCCGTGTGCTGGAGCTGGCCTACGAGGACGGCACCCGCTTCAAGCTGCCCTGCGAATATCTGCGGGTGTTTTCCCCCTCGGCCGAAGTGCGCGGCCATGGACCGGGCCAGGAGGTCCTGCAGCTCGGCAAGGAGGATGTGAACATCACCGGCGTCGAGCCGGTGGGCAACTATGCCGTGAAGCTGGTGTTCAGCGATGGGCACGACACCGGTATCTACGACTGGAACTACCTCTACGAACTGGGCGTGACCCAGGACGAGAAGTGGCAGGCCTACCTCGACCGGCTGGCAGAGTCCGGTTACCAGCGCAAGATGAACTGAGAGCCGCCATGAGCGAACAAAAGACCACCCACTTCGGGTTCAAGCAGGTGCCGGTCGAGGAAAAGGCCCGGCGCGTCGCGGGCGTGTTTCATTCCGTCGCCCAGAAATACGATCTGATGAACGACCTGATGTCGTTCGGCGTGCACCGTTTGTGGAAGCGCTATGCCATCGAGATCTCGGGCGTGAAGCGCGGGGATCGCGTGCTCGACCTGGCCGGCGGCACCGGTGACCTGACCGAGCGCTTCGCCGGCATCGTCGGCGCCGAGGGCGAGATGGTGCTGGCGGATATCAATGCCTCCATGCTGCTCGAAGGGCGTGAACGCCTTACCGATGAGGGCCTGGCCGGCAACATCCGCTACTGCCAGGTGAATGCCGAGACCCTGCCGTTTCCGGACGACTACTTCGATTGCATCACCATCGCCTTCGGTCTGCGCAACGTGACCGACAAGGACAAGGCCCTGCAGTCCATGTACCGGGTGCTCAAACCCGGTGGGCGGCTGCTGGTGCTGGAGTTCTCCACGCCGGTGATGCCCGGACTCAAACCGGTCTATGACCTGTATTCGTTCAAGGCCCTGCCGTTGATGGGCAAGCTGGTGGCCGGCGACGCGGAAAGCTATCGCTATCTGGCCGAATCCATCCGCATGCACCCGGATCAGGAAACCCTCAAAGGGATGATGGAGGCCGCCGGCTTCGAACGCTGCGAATACTTCAATCTCAGCGGCGGCATCGTCGCCGTCCATCGGGGCTACAAGCTGTGAGCCTGCCGCCGGACACGCATTATGCGGGGTTCTGGCGGCGCCTTCTGGCCGTACTCATCGACGTTCTCTGGTTTCTGCCCGTATTCTGGGTATTGATGCACCTGTTGCCGGTGACCGGCCTGCAGCAGGTGCAGGCTATCGAAATGCACATTCTGCAAAGCCAGACTGCGGTCGAGCAGCAGCAATACATGAATCAGCTGGTCATGGCGTCATCCGGTTTCGGCAACGGCTGGGACTTTTTACTCAACTGGGTATTTCCGGTCGTGGTCACCGTGTTCTTCTGGGTCAAGTTCCGCGGCTCGCCGGGCAAGCTGCTCACCCGCTGCCGGGTAGTGGACGCCGAAACGGGCGGGCGGCTCGGCATCCTGCAGGGCGCGTTGCGCTACTTCGCTTACGTGGCGTCGATGTTGCCGCTGTTTCTGGGGTTCTTGTGGATCGGTTGGGATCGCCGCAAGCAGGGCTTCCACGACAAGATCGCCCATAGTGTCGTCATCGTTGCAGAACCGGAGAGCAGGTCATGAAGACACCGGTCGCCCTCAGCGCCGCCCTGGAAACCGCCCTCAATGCCTGGCTCCGGGTCGACCCCGAACAGGCTGCCGGACTGGGGCGCCTGGAAGGCAAGGTGGTTGGCCTGGAAGTGCGCGGCCTCGGTCTCAACCTGTACCTGTTTCCCTCGGCGCGAGGATTCCAGGTGCAGGGTGATTACACCGGCGAGCCGGACTGCATGATCCGCGCGACCCCGCTGGCGCTGGTACGGCTGGGTGTGGCGCGCGATACCGCCGGTTCCATGGGCGGCGACGATGTCGTCATCGAGGGCGACAGTACGCTCGGCCAGCAATTGCGCGAGGTGCTGCAGTCCATCGAGTTCGACTGGGAGGAAGCCCTGTCAAAAGCGGTGGGCGATGCCGCCGCGCATCAGGTCGGGCGCGCGGCGCGCGATATCCGGCAATGGCTGCAGCGCAGCGGCGAGTCGCTGCGTCAGGATGTGACCGAATACCTGCAGGAAGAGAGCCGCGGATTGCCCACCCGCATCGAGGTCGAACATTTCCTCGACGAGGTGGATACCCTGCGCACCGACGTGGATCGCCTCGAGGCACGGATCGCCCGGCTGGAACGGGAGCGGGTGGAAGACTGATCCTGTCGAGACATTGCCGTTTTTTGCGCCAAGCACGTAAGCTTGGCGCTGCCCAACCGGACCACCGCTGAAAAACAACAAAATGCTGTTACGCCCACGTCAGCTGCTGCGCCTTGCCCACATCAATTTCGTATTGGTGCGGCACGGGCTGGACGAACTCGTGTTCGCCATCCACCTGCTGCGCCCGCTGCGTTTTCTGTTGCTCCTGTCCCCCCTGCACTGGGTCCGCGACCGCAAGCTGACGCGCGGCGAGCGCATCCGGCGGGCACTGGAGGATCTGGGGCCGATCTTCATCAAGTTCGGGCAGATGCTTTCCACCCGGCGCGATCTGCTGCCGGAGGACATCGCCAACGAGTTCGCCAAGCTGCAGGACAGCGTGCCGCCCTTCAGCGGCGAGCTGGCCCGGCAGATCATCGAAAGGTCCTACCGCAAACCGCTGGGTGAGGTGTTCGCGCATTTCGACGAAACACCCATCGCCTCGGCCTCCATCGCCCAGGTTCATGCCGCCGAGCTGCTGGACGGAACCAGGGTGGTGGTGAAGGTGGTGCGCCCACGCATCAAGCGCACCATCGACAGCGACATCGACCTCATGTACATCGTCGCGGGACTCGCCAACCGTTACTGGTCCGAGGCCCGGCGCCTGCGCCCCATCGAGGTGATCGCCGAATACGAAAAGACCATCAACGACGAACTCGACCTGATGCGCGAGGCGGCGAACGCCACCCAGCTGCGGCGCAATTTCGAAGGCTCGCGCGACCTGTACATCCCGCAGGTGTACTGGGACTTCTGCACGCGCGAAGTCATGGTCATGGAGCGCATCCACGGGATTCCGATCAGCCATACCGAGGAATTGATCGAACACGGCGTGAACATGAAACGCCTGGCCGAGCGCGGCGTGGAAATCTTCTTCACCCAGGTGTTCCGGCACAACTTCTTTCACGCCGACATGCATCCCGGCAACATCTTCGTGTCCGAGGACAACCCCGACGACCCCAAATACCTGGCCGTGGACTTCGGTATCGTCGGCACCCTGGCCGCGGAGGACCAGCGCTATCTGGCGGAAAACTTTCACGCCTTCTTCAATCGCGACTACCGGCGTGTCGCCGAACTGCATGTCGAAAGCGGCTGGGTGCCGGCCGACACGCGCGTGGACGAATTCGAGTCCGCCATCCGCACCGTATGCGAACCGATCTTTCAGCGGCCGCTCAAGCAAATATCGTTCGGACACCTGCTGCTGCGTCTGTTTCAGACCGCCCGCCGGTTCAACATGCAGGTGCAGCCACAGCTCGTGCTGCTGCAAAAGACCCTGCTCAACATCGAAGGATTGGGGCGCGACCTGTATCCCGACCTCGATCTGTGGCAGACCGCCAAACCGTTCCTGGAGCGCTGGATGGACGAGCAGGTCGGCGTGCGCGCGCTGCTCAACGGGCTGAAAAAGCAGTTGCCCAACATTCTCGAAGACCTGCCGAATATGCCCGGTCTGCTGCACGATGCACTGGCGCAACGCGCCGCCGCCACTGCGCAAACACGGGAGGTCGAGCAACTCCAGGCGCTGCGCGAGGAAATCCGCCGCGCCAATCACCGTACGGCACTGGCCGTGAGCGGCGCGGGACTGTTCATCAGCGCCTTCGTGGTCATCGCCAGCACCAATCTGCCCGAGCTGTTCGGCGTACCGTGGCTGGGCTGGGCGCTGGGACTGGCCGGTGTGGGCGTGATGCTGCTGGCATGGCGGGTGGACCGCTAGCAGGCTGCTAGATACGACCGCACAGGGGGAATCAAAATGAAGCGATTGAGCTTTGTGGTGCTGATGTCAGTGTTATTGCTGGCGGCCTGTTCCGGCGGCAACGACCAGCAAAAGCAAAACAGCCAGCTGTTCAAGGATCAGACCAGGGCGCTGGACAAGGCTAAGCAGGTCAACAAGATCATTCAGGATCAGGCGGAGAAGGAACGCCAGATGATCGACAAGCAAACCGGCCAGTAAGGCCGGCGCATTCAGGCTATACCCCCAGCAGTATCCGTGCGGGGTCTTCCAGCGACTCCTTCACGGTCACCAGAAAACGTACCGCCGCCGAGCCGTCGATCAGTCGATGATCGTAGCTCAGCGCCAGGTACATCATCGGGCGAATCACGATCTCGCCGTTCTCCACCACCGGCCGTTCCTTGATGCTGTGCATGCCGAGGATGGCGCTTTGCGGCGGGTTGATGATGGGCGTGGATAACATGGAGCCGAACACGCCGCCGTTGGTGATGCTGAAGGTGCCGCCGGTGAGTTCCTCGATGTCGAGCCTGCCGTCGCGCGCGCGTTCGGCGTAGTCCTTGATCTGGCTTTCGATGTCGGCGGCGGAGAGCTGGTCGACGTCGCGCAGAATAGGTACGACCAGCCCGCGTTCGGACGACACGGCGATGCCGATATCGAAGAAGCCGTGATAGACGATATCGTTGCCGTCGATGGAGGCGTTGACTTCGGGAAAGCGCTTCAGCGCCTCGCAGCAGGCCTTGACGAAAAACGACATGAAGCCGAGCCGTACGCCGTGGCGTTTTTCGAAACTGTCCTTGTAGCGGCTGCGCAGGTCCAACACCGGCTGCATATTCACCTCGTTGAAGGTGGTCAGCAGGGCGGCGTTGTGCTGGGCCTGCACCAGGCGTTCGGCGACGCGCGCGCGCAGCCGCGTCATGGGCACGCGCTGTTCGGGGCGGCCTTCGGCGCTGATTTGCGGCGCGCGAACCTGCGGTGCGGGTGCGGTCGGTTGAGAGGCAGGCGCCGGCGCGGCCTTGGCCGCGGCGCCCCGTCCGCTGAGGAAGTGCTCCACGTCTTCCTTGAGGATGCGACCGTGTTTGCCGGTTCCTTCAATTTGTTCCGCATGCAGGTTGTGCTCGGCCAGCAGTTTGCGCACCGCGGGGCTGGCGTTTGCGGCCTTGTTCTTGGCGGCCGGTTCGTCGGCCCCGGCTTCGGGTTTGGCGACAGCACCCTCGCCGGTATCCAGGCGGCCGATGAGTTGCCCGGCCACCACCGTATTGCCTTCGGCCTCGACGATGTCGGTGAGGATGCCGTCCTTGGGCGCCGGCACTTCGAGCACGACCTTGTCGGTTTCGATGTCGACCAGGTTTTCATCCCGTCGTACATGCTCGCCGGGTTTTTTGTGCCAGGCGGCGATCACCGCGTCACTGACGGATTCGGGCAGGGGCGGAATCTTGACCTCGATGCTCATGGTGTTTTCTCGTTATCGCTGCGTTCCATCCGGTGGTATGTCGTGGTGATGCGACCCGCTCATGCGAAGGCTTCCTCGACGATAGCCTTTTGCTGTTGCAGGTGCACGTTGAAATAGCCGACTGCAGGCGAGGCCGCGTCGGGTCGGGTTACGTGTTCGAGATATTGTCCCGATTTGAGCAGGCCGCGCATCTGGTGCTGGGTGGCGTACCAGGCACCCTGGTTGAGCGGTTCTTCCTGGACCCAGATAAAACGCCGCACATTGGGGTAGCGCGCGACCACGGCTTCGAGCAGCTCCCTGGGGAACGGGTAAAGCTGCTCCACACGCATAATGGCGACGTCCGCGCGCTTATCGGCACGGCGGCGTTCCAGCAGATCGTAGTAGATCTTGCCGGTGCAGAGCAGGATGCGATCGACGGCTTCGGGCTCCAGCGGGTCGATGTCGTCGATCACCGGCTGGAATTGGCTGTGCGTGAAGTCCTCGAGCGTGTTGGTGGCCAGCTTGTGGCGCAGCAGGCTCTTGGGCGTCATCACGATCAGGGGCTTGCGGTAGGGGCGAATGATCTGCCGGCGCAGCAGATGGAACATCTGCGCGGGCGTGGTGGGCACGCAGACCTGCATGTTTTGCTGGGCGCAGAGTTGCAGGTAGCGTTCCAGACGGCCGGAAGAATGTTCCGGCCCCTGGCCTTCGTAACCATGGGGCAGGAACAGGGTCAGGCCGCACAGCCGGTTCCACTTCTGCTCGCCGGAGGAGATGAACTGGTCGATGACGACCTGCGCGCCGTTGGCGAAATCCCCGAACTGCGCCTCCCAGATCACCAGGGTTTCCGGATCGGCTGTCGCGAAACCGTATTCGAAGGCGAGTACGGCTTCTTCGGAGAGCAGCGAGTCGATGATCAGGAAATTGCCCTGCTTTTCCGACAGGTGGCGCAGGGGAATATAGGCCTCGCGGTGTCCCTGGTGGTGAAGCACCGCCTGGCGGTGAAAAAAGGTGCCGCGCCCGCTGTCCTGCCCGGAAAGGCGTACGTTGTAGCCCTGGGTCGCCAAGGAGGCGTAGGCCAGCGTTTCGGCAAACCCCCAGTCCGCCGGCAGTTCGCCGGCAGCCATGCGGTGCCGATCGCCCAGCAGCTTGGCGACACGGGGATTGATCTCGAAGTCCTCGGGTACGGCCAGCATGCGCTCGGCGAGAAAATGCAGGCGGTCGAGCGAGATGGCGGTATCGGCCGGCGCGTCCCAGTCGTGTCCTGCGTAGCGCTGCCAGTTGGCCATGTACTCGCGTGACTGGCCGGTGGCGTCGTAGACGTGCGGTGCCATGCACTCGGCGGCTTCCAGCCGCTCGCGGACACGGTCGGCGAGTTCGTCGGCTTCTGCGGCGTCGACCAGGCCGGCCTGGCTGAGGGTCTCGCTGTAGCGCTCGCGCGTGGTCGGCAGTTCCTGAATGCGCGAGTACATCACCGGCTGGGTGGCCAGCGGCTCGTCGGCCTCGTTATGGCCGTGTCGGCGATAGCACACCAGGTCGATGAACACGTCCTTGTTGAAGATCATCCGGTAGTCGAGCGCCAGCCGGGTGACGAACAGCACCGCCTCGGGATCGTCGCCGTTGACGTGAAAGATCGGCGCACCGACCATCTTGGCGATGTCGGTGCAGTAGAAGGTGGAACGGGCGTCCTTGGTCACGCTGGTGGTAAAGCCGATCTGGTTGTTGATGACGATGTGCACCGTGCCCTTGGTGGAAAACCCGCGCGTCTGCGACATGTTGAGGGTTTCCATCACCACGCCCTGACCGGCGAGCGCGGCATCGCCGTGGATCACCACGGGCAGCACCTGATCGCCCTGGCGGTCGCCGCGCCGTTCCTGGCGGGCACGCACCGAGCCCTCGACCACGGGGCCGACGATCTCAAGATGCGAGGGATTGAAGGCGAGCACTAGGTGCAGCGGCCCGCCGGGGGTTTCCACGTCGGAGGAAAACCCCATGTGGTACTTCACGTCGCCGGTGTGCGAGTTGTCGTTATTCTTGCCTTCGAATTCGGCGAACAGGTCGCCGGGATTCTTGCCGAGTACGTTGACCAGCACGTTGAGGCGGCCGCGGTGGGCCATGCCGATCACGAGTTCCTTTACGCCCTGGCTACCCGAACGCTGTACCAGTTCCTCCAGCAGCGGGATCAGACTTTCCGAGCCCTCCAGCGAAAACCGCTTCTGCCCCACGTAGCGGGTGTGCAGGTAATGCTCCAGGCCTTCGGCGGCAGTGAGGCGTTCCAGGAGATTGAGTCGGGTGTCGTCGTCGAGCTCGGCGTGGCTGCGGGAACCCTCGAGACGGTCCTGGATCCAGCGTTTTTCTTCCGTCTCGGCGATGTGCATGTATTCGGTGCCGAGGTGGCCGCCGTAGGTTTCGCGCAGGATGGTCTGGATCTCGCGCAGGGTGGCCTGATCGGGTCCCGCCAAGGAGCCGGTGTTGAAGACGGTATCGAGGTCGGCCTCCGAGAGCTCGTATTCGGCCAGGTTCAGTTCGGGCGGCGGAGTGCGCGGGACGAGTTCGAGGGGGTCGATGTCAGCGGCGCGGTGGCCGAGAAAGCGCCAGGCGTTGATGAGCTGCAGCACGCGAACCTGCTTGAGTTCATGGTCGAGGTCGCTGCGTTTGCGGCCGGGGACGGTCGCAGCCGGCGTGCGGGTCAGTTCGACAAAACGCTGCCGGATCTTGGAGTGCGGGGTGTCGGCCTCGATGCCGTCGACCTTGGGCAGGGTGTCGAACCAGGCGCGCCACTTTTCCGGAACCTGTTCCGGATTTTCCAGGTAGCGCTCGTAGAGTTCGTCGATGTAGCTGGCGTTGCCGCCATCGAAAAATGAGGTGGCCCAGAGGCCCTGCATGGACTGCGCGTTGTCGCTCATCGGCGCGAAATGCGGAATCCCTGAATGTGAGTCAAATTCCTGTTCATGGCCATTTAGAATGAATGACCGGACTGTGTCTCAGCATAGCACTAAATAAACCGCTAAGGAGTGATGAAACGGGACTGTCGGGCGGCCAACCGCTAGAATGCGCGCCATGGAGCTGCTTCCCACCTTCCTCGAAGGACTCAACGACGCACAGCGCGAAGCCGTCACCGCCCCGCCCGGTCCCCTGCTGGTGCTGGCCGGCGCGGGCAGCGGCAAGACGCGCGTACTCACCCAGCGGATCGCCTGGCTGATCCAGGTCGAGGGTCTCTCGCCGCACTCGATCCTGGCGGTGACCTTCACCAACAAGGCCGCCAACGAAATGCGAGCACGGATCGAGTCGCTGCTGCAAATTCCCGCGCGCGGCATGTGGGTGGGCACCTTCCACGGCCTGGCCCATCGCCTGCTGCGCACCCACTGGCGCGACGCGCACCTGCCCGAAGGGTTCCAGATCCTGGATGCCGAGGACCAGCTGCGCCTGGTGAAGCGGGTGATGCGCGAGCTGGACCTGGACGAGTCGCGCTGGCCGCCCAAGCAGGCGGTCTGGTACATCAACGCGCGCAAGGACGAAGGCGTACGCCCGCAGCACATGCAGGACACCGGCGACGTGACCGCGCGCCAGCTGATCCGCGTTTACACCGCCTACGAGGCGGCCTGCACGCGCGCCGGCGTGGTGGATTTCGCCGAGCTGCTGCTGCGCTCGCTGGAACTGCTGCGCGACAATGCCGCCCTGCTGGAGCACTACCGCAGCCGGTTTCGTCATCTGCTGGTGGACGAGTTTCAGGACACCAACACCCTGCAGTACGCCTGGCTGCGGCTGCTGGCCGGCGAGCACACGCCGGTGTTCGCGGTCGGCGACGACGACCAGTCGATCTACGGCTGGCGCGGCGCGCGTATCGAGAACATCCAGTTTTTCACCCGCGATTTCCCGCAGGCGATCACCCTGCGCCTGGAGCAGAACTACCGCTCCACCGGCACCATCCTGCAGGCGGCGAACGGGCTGATCGAACACAACGCCGGGCGACTGGGCAAGCAGCTGTGGACCGCCGGCAACCAGGGCGACCCGATCGATCTGTACACCGCCTACAACGAGATCGACGAGGCGGATTTCGTCGCCGCGCGCATCGAAGAATGGGTCGACAGCGGGCGTCGTCGCGACGAGGTTGCCATCCTGTACCGTTCCAATGCCCAGTCGCGCGTGTTCGAATCCACCTTCAACCAGCGCAACATTCCCTACCGCGTCTATGGCGGCCAGCGCTTTTTCGAACGCGCCGAGATCAAGGACGCCCTGGCCTATCTGCGCCTGGCCATGAATCCGGACGACGATACCTCGCTGGAGCGGGTCATCAACCAGCCGCCGCGTGGCATTGGCGACCGCACCGTGGCGCTGGTGCGCGAGCGTGCCCGGGAGAAACAGCAAAGCCTGTGGCAGGCCATCCACGAACTGCTGGAACACGACGGGCTGCCGACCCGGACCGAAAACGCCCTGCGTGGCCTGGTGCAAATAATCGGCGACCTGGACAGCGTGCGCGGCGAGGCGGTCACCCTGGCCGAGCAGGTGGATCAGGTGATCGAGGTTTCCACCCTGCGGGCGCATTTCCAGAAGGAAAAGGGTGAAAAGGCCCAGGCGCGCGTGGAAAACCTGGACGAACTCGTGTCGGCCGCCCAGGGCTTTCGTCCGGACGAGATGGAAACGGAAATGGAACCGCTGGCCGGTTTTCTCGCTCACGCGAGCCTCGAGGCGGGCGAGGGGCAGGGTGCCGCCTGGGACGACTGCGTGCAGATGATGACCCTGCATTCCGCCAAGGGGCTGGAATTTCCGCTGGTGTTCATCTGCGGCCTGGAGGAAGGCCTGTTCCCCCACATGAGTGCGGTGGAGGAAACCGGACGCCTGGAGGAGGAGCGCCGCCTGTGCTACGTAGGCGTCACCCGGGCACGCGAAAAGCTGGTGCTGAGCTGGGCCGAGGTGCGCCGCCTGCACGGGCGTGAAAACTACAACCTGGCCTCCAAGTTCATCGGCGAAATCCCCGATGAACTGCTGCGGGATATTCGCCCGCGCGTGACCGTGCGTCCTTATCCGAGCGCACCGGCGGCGGCCGGGCCCGCGACGGGCATGAAGCGCGGCGCCACCAACGAAACCGGCTTCCAGCTCGGACAGCGCGTGCGGCATCCCAAATTCGGCGAAGGGGTGGTGCTCGGCTACGAGGGCGCCGGCCGCCATGCGCGGGTGCAGGTCGGCTTCACGGAGGCCGGCGATAAATGGTTGGTGCTGGAATACGCTAATCTTCAGACACTTTGAACAGCAAACCCCAACAAGAGGATGTGCGATGAAGCGGCGTGAATTCCTGTCCCGCGCGGGCCTGGGTGCCCTCGCCGCGGGCGGACTGCTGACGGGATGTCAGAAAAAAGAGCAGGAAGCGCAAAAGGCCGCCGCAGGCGCCGTCGCGCCCACCGCAGAGGCCCCGCAGGAGTGGACCCTGCTTTCCGCCTGGCCGGACGATTTTCCCCTGCTGGGGGAAAGCGCCCACACGCTCGGCAAACTCATCACCGAACTGTCCGGCGGACGGGTGCAGGTCCAGGTGGCGCAGACGCAGAATCCCGCCGATGTTTTCGACCAGGTGGCCGCCGGCAAGGCGCAGCTCGGTTATGGCATGGGCAGCCTGTGGCACGAGAAAGACCCGGCTTTCGAGTTGTTTTCCAGCATCCCCTTCGGCCTTGCGCCACGCGAGATCAACGGCTGGCTGTACGAAGGCAACGGTCTTTCCCTGTGGCAGCAGGCCTACAAGAAGTACGGCATCGTGCCTTACCCGGCGGGTAACACCGGGCTGCAGATGGCGGGTTGGTTCCGCAAACCGCTCAAGAAGGCCGGCGACCTGAAGGGTCTCAGGATCCGCATCGACGGCCTGGGTGCCCAGGCCATGAAGCAGGCCGGTGCCCATCCGGTGGACATGCCGTTGGCGGATGCACACGACGCCCTGGCAGCCGGCCGGCTCGATGCCGTGGTCTGGATGGCGCCTTACCACGATCTGCAGGCCGGCCTGTATCAGGCGGCCAAGTTCTACCATTACCCGGGCTGGCAGGCCCCCGGCGAAACCCTGGAGTGCCTGGTGAATGCCCAGGCACTGGAAGCACTGCCCGCCAACACCAGCAGCGTCATCGCCAGCGCCTGCAGCTCGCTGATGGAGCAGATGCTGGCCGCGTTCGATTCGCGCAACGCGCAGGCGCTGGACACGCTGATCACCACCCACGGCGTGAAGGTCGAGCCGCTGCCGCGCGAGGTGCTCAACAAGCTGCGAGTCGCCGCCGAGCAGGCGGTGGGCGAGCTGGCCAGCGACAACGACCT
>JARRKE010000026.1 GCA_037388465.1 Gammaproteobacteria bacterium | reverse complement strand
CGACCAAGACCGCCAGCGCCGGTGCAGAGAAGAAACTGCAGATCATGGGCGCGGAGACCAAGGCGGGTCAGCCGGTGACCGTCGCCGGTGGCTCCGATGTCGCCGATCTGCAGAAGCAGGCTGCACAGGCCAAGGAAGCGCTCGAGTCCCAGAAACAAAAGAATGCCGAGCTGCAGTCACGTATCGACGAGCTCCAGGGGTTGCTGCAGAAAAAGGAACGACTGATCAACCTGCAGAGCGACCAGCTCAGCGAGTTGCAAAAGTCGATGTCCGAAAAGAAAAAGGAGGGTGCCGAGCAGCCTCCGGCTGTGACGCCCGAGAAACCGGTAACCGGCCAGGTCGGTACGACCTCCGGGGAGCCACCCTCCACCGAGGCAGGCACTGAAAAACCGAGTGCACCGGCGCCTGAGGCGCCGGCTGCGGAAAAGCCGGCACCCGCACCTGCCGAAACCCCGGCCCCGAGCGAAACCCCGGCACCGGCGACCAGCGAGAGTCCCGCTGCGCAGACCGAGCCCAAGACTCCGGAGTCGCCTGAACCGCCGAAGACGGAAGCGTCTTCTTCGCCTGCCAGCAAGCCCGCCGAGCCGCAGTCGGTCCCCAAGCCCAAAGTCACGCCGCCGCCTGAGCAGCCCGGGTTCTTCGACAGTATCCTGAGCAACCCGACCATGATGATGGGTGCCGGTGGTGGTCTGCTGCTGGTGCTCGCCCTAGTGTGGTTGGTGATCCGCCGTTCCGGTCAGCGTCGTGCCGCAGCGGCGGCCGCGACGCCGTCCTTTGCCGAGCCCGATATAGACGATGACGTGGCCATCCCCGATGAGCTCGAGTCACTGACACCCGCGGACGTTGCCGAAGCCGAAGGCGAGCCCGAACCGGAACCGCAGGCCGCGAAGGCCGTAGAGGACGAACTCGAACACACGACGGTGATGCCGCCGCCGGGTGGCGCCGCAGCGGAAGAGATCACCAATGACGAGGTCATGAATGAGGCCGATGTCTACCTGGCCTATGGTCTGACCGATCAGGCGGTGGACATGCTCAAGGACGCGATTTCCAAGCATCCGGAGCGCAACGATTACCGTCTCAAGCTTCTCGAGGCTTATTACAACGCCAAGGACAAGGCGAACTTCGACACCACGGCACGCGCACTTAATGATTCCCTGGGCGGTGCCAAGGGACAGATCTGGGATCGCGCCGTGGCCATGGGCAAGGAGATCAGCCCGGAAAGCGCATTGTTCAGCGGCGAGACCACCTCGCTTTCCGTGGACGACTTTACGGCCAAGAAGCCGGAAGCAGCGGATATCGAACTGGGCGGTGAGGAAGAGTTTGAACCGCCGACTTCGGGTGGCGGTTTCGAAGGTGAATTCGACCTGCCGGAGATCGGTGGCGAGCCGTCGCTCGATGAGGGTGACGACCAGACAGTGGCGCTGGAGCCCGAATTCGAGCCCGAGTCTGACACCGGTCTGGGCATGCCGGATCTCGATGCGCTCGGCAATGAACCGGCACAGGCCGAGGAATCATACGAGCAGCCGGCAACCGAAACCGATATCAATGAGCTCGAATTCGACCTCGGCGACCTGGATCTCCCCTCCGAAGAGCCGACCCTGACGGGGCAGGAACCGGAGTCGGATACCACCGGCCTCGATTTCGATGTCAACGACCTGGATATCTCGGGTGATGAGCTGTCCGAACTCGAGACGGCGCCTGAAGCAGGCGCGGGTTCCGATACGGCCTCGAACGAGGATGCGCTCGACATCGAGATGGACAATCTCGACATGGGTGAGGATTTCGGCGTCGACAGCGACACCGCAACGGTGGAAATGCCGGCCGGCGAGGAGGATTCTCTCACCGAAGAGGTGGGTACCAAGCTGGATCTCGCCAAGGCCTACATCGACATGGGCGATGAGGATGGTGCGCGCGGTGCTTTGGAAGAGGTGCTTGCCGAAGGCAATGATGCCCAGAAGCGCGAAGCACAGGACCTTATGTCCCAGATCGCCTGACCTGTTTCGGGTTTGAATACGAGGGCCGGTTCGCCGGCCCTTTTTTATTGCCTTGCCGGCCGATACGGATGCGGATACCGGTCTGATAAGATTTCGCCATGCATCCCCTGATCCGTGTGCTCAGCCTGATCGTATTCACCCTGTTCATGGCCTCGGGCGACTGGCGCGTGGTCGGCATCGCCTTGCTGTCGTTGACCGTGGCCTATGCGCTGGACCGGGTGCGCCCCGATGCACGGGTGTGGTTCATGCTGCGGCGTCTGCGTTTGTTTCTGATTTCCATCGTCATCCTGTACGGGTTCATGACACCGGGCGAATACGTGCTGCCGGGCCTGGATCTTCCGATCAGTCATGAGGGGCTGCTGGAGGGGGCGATTCGCAGCGTGAATCTGATCGCTATCATATTCGCCGTCAATTGGCTGATGCAGACCGCAACCCGTTCCCAGCTTGTTCAATCGATCTACTGGCTGGCGCGGCCGCTTAAACTGCTGGGCGTGGAACCGTCACGGCTTGCTCTGCGTCTGGTGTTGACGCTGGAGTGCGTTGCGACGCTGAAGGAACTGCAGACCGAACAATCGAGCGATACTCCGCGGACCGGGTCGGCCGTCGAACGGATTGCGGCACGCGGCAGCGCGCTGGTCAAACAGGCCATCGAACTCAGTGAACGGGGCGAGCCTCATATGGTCGACCTCGCCACACCGTCGTCGCCGGGCGTACTGCAATGGCTGGGCCTGGCTGTCCTGGTGGCCGCGCTGCTGTTGCTGACCCACGGCATCTGATCATGCGCATCGCTCTGGGGGTCGAATACGACGGTTCGGATTTCTGCGGCTGGCAGTCGCAGGATGGCGTGCGTACGGTGCAGGACGTGGTGGAAACGGCTGTCGGCAAGGTTGCCGCTCATACCGTGAAGGTCGTGTGTGCGGGCCGTACCGATACCGGCGTGCATGCGACGTCCCAGGTGATCCATTTCGAAACCGAGTCCGAGCGCAGCGAGCGCTCCTGGGTGCTGGGCACGAACGCGAATCTGCCCGCCGATGTCGCCATCCATTGGGCGCGCGTGGTGCCCGAGGATTTTCATGCCCGTTTCGCCGCACGCTCACGCCGTTATCGCTACGTGATCTGCAACCGCTGGGTCAGGCCGGCGTTGCTGCGGGGACGTGTGACCTGGATGCACCACGAGCTCGATGCCGGTTTGATGCAGCAGGGAGCGGACCACCTGGTCGGTGAACACGATTTCTCGACCTTTCGCGCCCTGGCCTGCCAGGCCAAGAGCCCGGTGCGCCACATGTATCGCATCGACGTGCACCGCGTAGGCGAGTTCATATACATCGACCTGCACGCCAACGCCTTTTTGCATCACATGGTGCGCAATATCGCGGGGGTGCTGATGACGGTGGGGCGGGGCGAACAGCCGCCCGCATGGGTCGGCGAACTGCTGCAGCTGCGTAACCGTACGCTGGGTGGGGTTACCGCGCCGCCCGACGGTTTGTATCTCGTGGACGTCGAGTACGATGCGAATTACCGTCTGCCACGCAACCCCGGTCTGCCCGGATTCGACCAGCCATGGCCGCACCGCGCGGGTGATTTCTGATACCCTTGCAAGGCTACAAGTAGGGTCAAGTGCTCCATGCGCACGCGCGTCAAAATCTGTGGTATCACCCGGGTCGAGGACGCATTGGCTGCAACGCAGGCCGGTGCGGACGCGGTCGGCCTGGTGTTCTATGCCAAGAGCAGGCGCTTCGTCACGGCCGAGCGCGCGCGGGAGATCTGTCTTGCCCTGCCGCCGTTCGTGAGCAGGGTGGGGCTGTTTCTGGATGCGGACGACCGGCTGATCCGGGAGACCCTGGACTCGGTCCCACTCGATCTGCTGCAGTTCCACGGCGACGAGTGTCCCGCCGACTGTCCGGGCTACGGCCTGCCTTACATCAAGGCCGTGGGCATGCAGGGGAAGACCGACGTGGCGCGCTACGCGGCGAGCTATCCCGACGCGGCGGGCTTTTTGCTCGACAGTCACGCGACGGGGGAGGCCGGCGGTACCGGCCTTGCCTTCGACTGGGGGCGGATGCCGGCTGACCTGGACGTGCCGCTGATTCTGGCTGGCGGACTGGCCCCGGAGAATGTCGCCGAGGCGGTACGCACGACAGGCGTTTACGGCGTGGACGTCAGCAGCGGCGTGGAAAGCGCACCCGGTATCAAGGATCACGAAAAGATCAGGACATTTATCAAAGAGGTCGAACGTGTCGATTGCGAAAGACTCAACGGTGAGTGACGTGACGTCGTTGCCGGATACACAGGGTCACTTCGGGCCTTATGGCGGGCGTTTCGTGGCCGAAACGCTCATGGCGCCGCTCATGGAGCTGGAGGCCGCCTATCACCGTTATCTGGCCGATGCCGATTTCCTGCGCGAATTCGATGCCGACATGGCGCATTACGTCGGACGTCCCAGCCCGCTGTACCACGCCGAACGCTGGAGCAGAAATCTCGGCGGCGCGCAGATTTACCTCAAGCGCGAGGATCTGAATCACACCGGCGCCCACAAGGTGAACAACACCATCGGCCAGGCGCTGCTGGCCAAACGCATGGGCAAGACCCGGATCATCGCCGAGACGGGCGCGGGGCAGCATGGCGTGGCCACCGCCACCGTCGCGGCCCGCCTGGGTCTGGAATGCGTCGTCTACATGGGCGCGGAGGACATCGAGCGCCAGGCACCCAACGTTTATCGCATGAAGCTGCTGGGCGCCGAGGTGGTGCCGGTGACTTCCGGGTCGCGCACCCTGAAGGACGCGCTCAACGAGGCGATGCGCGACTGGGTGACCAACGTCGACGACACCTTCTACATCATCGGCACGGTCGCGGGTCCGCACCCTTATCCGGCGATGGTGCGCGATTTCCAGTCGATCATCGGCCGCGAGGCGCGCGAACAAAGCCTGACACAGACGGGCCGGCTGCCCGACGCGTTGATTGCCTGCGTCGGTGGCGGCTCGAATGCCATCGGTTTGTTTTATCCCTTCCTCGAGGACGAGTCGGTCGCGCTGTACGGCGTGGAGGCCGCCGGTTACGGCCTGGAGACGGGGCGCCATTCCGCGCCTTTGTGCGCCGGGCGCCCGGGAGTGCTGCATGGCAACCGTACCTACCTGATGGAAGACGCCGACGGCCAGATTATCGAGACGCATTCCATTTCGGCCGGCCTCGACTATCCGGGCGTCGGCCCCGAGCACGCCTGGCTGAAGGATACCGGACGCGCCCGTTACGTGGCCGTGACGGACGACGAGGCGATGGCGGCGTTTCATGCCCTGACCCGTACGGAGGGTATAATCCCCGCCCTCGAATCCAGCCATGCCCTGGCCTATGCCATGAAGCTGGCACCTGAGCTCGACCGGGATGCCCAGCTCATCGTCAACCTGTCCGGGCGTGGCGACAAGGACATCAACACCGTCGCACGTCTGGAGGGGATCAGCCTGTGAGCCGCATTTCACAAGTCTTTGCCGCACTTCAGGCCCAGGATCGGGCGGCGCTGATTCCCTACGTCACCGCCGGCGATCCGCGTCCCGAGGCCACCGTGCCCCTCATGCACGCCATGGTCGACGCCGGGGCGGACATTATCGAACTGGGCGTGCCGTTTTCCGATCCCATGGCCGACGGCCCGGTGATCCAGGCCGCTTGCGAACGCGCCCTGGTGCATCACGTCAGCCTCGAACGCGTTTTGGAGATGGTGCGTGAGTTCCGCACCCGCAATGCCGACACCCCCGTGGTGTTGATGGGCTATCTCAATCCCATCGAAGTGCTCGGGTACGAGCGCTTCGCACAAGAGGCCGCCGAGGCCGGTGTGGACGGCGCGTTGATCGTGGATCTGCCGCCGGAAGAAGGACACGACCTCATGCAGGCGCTGAAGTCACGGACCCTGGACCCCATCTTCCTGCTGGCACCGACCAGTACCGAAGACCGGATCAAGCGGATCTGCGAAACGGCCAGCGGCTTCGTCTATTACGTATCGCTCAAGGGCGTGACCGGTGCCAGCACCCTGGATATCGAGTCGGTCAAACGCAAACTCGGTGAGATCCGTAGGTATGCCGGGACGCCGGTTGGCGTCGGGTTCGGCATCCGTGACGCGGCCAGTGCCGCGGCAGTGGCCGAGGTCGCCGACGCCGTCGTGGTCGGCAGCGCCATCGTGACCAAGATCGCCGAGCACGCCGACGACCAGGCTGCCATCGAGCGCGAGATCACCACAGTACTCAAAGAAATGCGTGCCGCGCTGGAGCAGGTTGCCTCGGGCGCTGGCGCACGCAAGGGGATGGAAGTATGAGCTGGTTCGAAAAGCTGGTCCCTTCCCGCATCCGTACCGATGCCACGGGCAAGCGCGCGGTGCCGGAAGGATTGTGGAACAAGTGCAACGCCTGTAACGCCGTGCTGTACAGCGCCGAAGTGGAGCGCAATCTGCACGTGTGTCCGAAGTGCGGGCACCACATGCGCATTGGCGCGCGTTGGCGTCTGGAGCGGTTCCTGGACGATGCGCCGCACCACGAGATCGGGGCCGACATCGAACCCGTCGACGCCCTGAAGTTCAAGGACAGCAAAAAGTATCGCGACCGTATCGTGGCGGCCCAGAAGTCGACCGGCGAAAAGGATGCCCTGGTCGTCATGCGGGGGCAGTTGCACGAGATGGATGTGGTCGTCGCCGCCTTCGATTTCCGCTTCATGGGCGGTTCGATGGGCTCGGTGGTCGGTGAGCGTTTCGTGCGCGGCATCAATGTCGCGCTGCGCGAGGGCATTCCCATGGTCTGTTTTTCGGCCAGCGGCGGGGCGCGCATGCAGGAGGCCCTGTTCTCGCTGATGCAGATGTCCAAGACCAGCGCCGCGCTGGCGCGGCTGTCGCGCCGCGGCCTGCCTTTTATTTCGGTGATGACGGATCCCACCATGGGGGGCGTTTCCGCGAGCCTCGCCATGCTGGGCGACGTGAACATCGCCGAACCGAATGCCCTGATCGGCTTCGCCGGACCGCGCGTGATCCAGCAGACCGTGCGTGAAACGCTGCCCGAGGGTTTCCAGCGCAGCGAGTTTCTGGTTGAACACGGCGCCGTCGACATGATCGTCGATCGCCGGGACATGCGCGAGCGGGTCGCAGGTCTGCTGGCCATGATGCAGCACCATCCCGCCGTTTGAATCCACCCCATGCCTCCGGGGCGGACGACCGGCGTCCGCCTGATGCCGTGTCCGCCCTCCGTTTCAACACCCTGGACGAATGGCTCTCCTGGCAGGAGAGCCTGCATCCGCTGACCATCGAGCTTGGCCTGGATCGCGTCACCACGGTTGCCGAACGCCTGGGCGTGCGCCGCCCCGCCTGCCCGGTGATCACGGTGGCCGGCACCAACGGCAAGGGCTCCACCGTGGCGTTGCTGGAAGCCATGCTGCTGGCGGCGGGTTATCGCACGGGCTGCTATACCTCGCCCCACCTGCTGCGTTACAACGAGCGGGTGCGCCTGGCAGGGGAAGTGGCGGCGGACGAGGCCCTGTGCGAGAGTTTCGCGCGCATCGACGCGGCCCGCGGCGATATCAGCCTGAGTTACTTCGAGTTTGGCACCCTCGCGGCGCTGGACATCTTCGCCCGCAACGCCGTCGATGTGATCGTGCTCGAGGTCGGGCTGGGCGGGCGCCTCGATGCGGTGAACCTGGTCGATTGCGATGTGGCCGTGGTGACCAGTATCGGTACCGATCACCAGGACTGGCTGGGGCAGGGGCGCGAGGCCGTCGGCCGGGAAAAGGCCGGTATTTTCCGCGCCGGCCGGCCCGCCGTTTGCGCCGACCCGCAACCGCCCGAATCCATCGCTGCGGTGGCCGAGGCGCAAGGCGCGCGGCTGCTGCAGGTGGGGCGGGATTTCACGATCAGCGCCGAGGCCGATGCGTGGCATTGCGTCGAGACCGGCGGGCCGGCCGTGCAGCTGCCGTATCCCGCCCTTGAGGGGGCGGCTCAACTGTACAACGCCGCCGCTGCGGTCATCGCGCTGCGCATGCTTGCCGAGCGTCTGCCGGTGCCGGAGGCGGCGATCCGCCAGGGGCTGCAGGCGGTACGCCTGGCGGGGCGCTTCCAGAAGATCCACGATGCACCGCAGGCCTGGGTCGACGTGGCCCATAATCCGGAGTCGGCCGCACAGCTAGCCCGCCTGCTGGCCGAACGGCAAACCGGTGCGGGTGAGACCCACGCGGTATTCGCGGCGCTGGGCGACAAGGATATCGAGGGCATCGTCACGGCGCTGACGGGACGGGTCGCGCACTGGCATCTGGCGACGCTGGACACACCGCGTGCCCTGGCTGTCGACGAGCTGGCGCGCCGGGTTGGGGGGGCGCTGCCTGCGGCGGATCTGCATCCTTATGCCACGGTAAGCGATGCATGGGCGGGCGCATTGCGGGCGGCCGCCCCTCAGGATTGCATCATCGTGTTCGGTTCCTTCCTGACCGTAGCGGAGGCCCTGGCCCTGCGCCTATAATACCGGCCTCGACAGGCGCGTTTGGATATTCGTGGAACCTTCCTTGAAACAACGCCTGGTCGGCGCTGCCGTTCTGATCGCGCTGGCCGTGATTTTCATCCCCATGCTGCTCGACGGCTCGGGCAAGAGTACCCGGGTCAGTATGGATATGACCCTGCCGCCGGAGCCGAAATACGAGATTCCGCCGCGTCTGCCGCCGCTGCCCAAGGAGATCCCGGACAAGCAAGCGCCTTCCGGGACCGCGTCTTCATCCCCGCAATCGGCGCCCACGCCCGAAAAGCCCGCCAGCGCGCCGTCCGCCAAGGCAATCAAGCCGGCCGAGCCCGCCCCGGCGAAACCGGCCACCCAGCCCGAGCCGACACCCAAACCGGCGTCCAAGACCGCCACCATGGAAAAAGGCATGGCCTGGGACGTTCAGGTGGGCAGCTTCGGTGAGCAGGACAATGCGGTCGTGCTGCAGGACAAGCTGCGTGCTGCGGGTTATCCCGCGTTCGTCCAGGCGGGCGAAAGCGGAGGAAGCAAAGTCTACCGTGTTCGAGTCGGTCCCTACGTCAAGCGTGAGCTGGCCGAGCAGGCGCTCAAGAAACTGACCCAGAGCCAGAAGCTCAAGGGCATCGTCGTCAGCCATCCCTGAACAACGCCGGAGTGATTATTCGTGAATTGGCTGGATGCAGTCATACTCTTCATTTTTCTGGCGTCAGCGGTGGCGGGTTACCTGCGCGGCTTTATCAAGGAGGCGGTGTCGCTGGCGAGCTGGGTGCTTGCGGTCTGGATCGCGGTGCGTTTCTCTCCCGCTCTGGCAACCCTGTTCCCCAACAGCATGAGCAAGGTTTCCTTCGGGATCGGGCAGATGCAGTTTCATATCGACAATCTCTCCGTGGGCATCGCTATGGTGGGATTGTTCATCGTCACGCTCATTCTCGGCGCCGTGGTCAATATCCTGCTGCACCGTCTGATCGAGGTGGCGAAACTGAGCGGCACCAACCGGACCCTGGGTGTCGGGTTCGGTCTGGCGCGCGGTTATCTGGTGGTGGTGGCCCTGGTTCTGCTGGCGGGGCTCAGCAGCGTGCCACGCCAAAGCTATTGGTCCGAATCCCTGCTCACGCCACATTTCGAGTCATCCGCGAAGTGGCTGCTTGGTATTCTGCCGGACAGGATTTCCGGCTATTTCAACTACAAATAACGGACTAGACTCAAACCTGAACCCGTTGGGAAACAAAACATGTGCGGAATCATTGGCATCGTCGGTCGAACCCCGGTCAACCAGGCCCTTTATGATGGTCTGACCGTGCTCCAGCACCGCGGCCAGGACGCGGCAGGTATCGTGACCTGTGACAACGGTCGTTTGTTTCTGCGCAAAGACAACGGGTTGGTCCGCGACGTATTTCACACCCGCCATATGCACCGGCTGGTGGGCAACATGGGTATCGGACATGTGCGCTATCCCACGGCCGGGACGTCGTCGTCCGCCGAGGCGCAGCCGTTTTACGTCAACTCGCCGTACGGCATCAGCCTGGGCCACAACGGCAATCTCACCAATGCCGGGGTGCTGCGCGAGGAACTGTTCCTGCAGGACATGCGGCACATCAACACGCGCTCGGATTCCGAAATCCTGCTCAACGTGTTCGCGCAGGAGTTGCTGAGGCAAAAGGCGCTCAAGCTGGAGCCCAAGCACGTCTTCGCCGCCGTCAGCGGCGTCCATCGGCGTTGCGAAGGCGCCTATGCGGTGGTCTCGATGATTACCGATTACGGCGTGGTGGCTTTCCGCGATCCCTACGGCATCAGGCCGTTGGTGTACGGATCGCGGCAGACCGACGACGGTATCGAGTACATGGTGGCATCCGAGAGCGTCGCCCTCGATACTCTGGGCTTCAAGCTGATCCGCGATCTGGAGCCGGGCGAGGCCATCTACATCACCACCGACGGCCGCCTGTTCACGCAGCAATGCGCGCGCAAGCAGAAATACACGCCCTGCATCTTCGAGCATGTTTATTTCGCCCGCCCCGATTCGGTGATAGACGGCATCTCGGTCCACAAGGCGCGCATGCGCATGGGCAAGCGGCTGGCCAAGAAGCTGCTGCGCGAATGGGGCGAGGATCACGATATCGACGTGATCATTCCCATTCCGGATACCAGCCGCACCGCGGCCCTGGAACTTGCCAATACGCTGGGCGTCAAATACCGCGAAGGATTCATCAAGAACCGTTATATCGGGCGCACCTTCATCATGCCGGGGCAGCAGCAGCGCAAGCGTTCGGTACGCCAGAAGCTCAACCCGATCGCGCTCGAGTTCAAGGGCAAGAACGTCATGCTGGTGGACGACTCCATCGTGCGCGGTACCACCTCGCGTGAGATCGTGCAGATGGCGCGCGATGCCGGCGCCAGGAAGGTGTATTTCGCGTCGGCCTCGCCGCCGATCCGTTATCCGAACATCTACGGCATCGACATGCCGGCGGCCCAGGAGTTGATCGCCCACGATCGCACCGCTGAAGAGGTATGCCAGGCCATCGGTGCCGACCGGATCCTCTACCAGGATCTGGAAGACCTGGTCAAAGCCGTCAGTAAGGGCAATCCGAAACTCAAGGTGTTCGATTGCTCCGTCTTCAACGGCAAGTACGTGACCAAGGTCAGCGAAGACTATTTCCGCAAGCTGGAGAATGATCGCAGTGACGAGAACAAGCAGCAGGCAGACAAGGCGTTGGCAGGCATCGATCTTCCCAACAGTGCGTAATTTCTGGTTATTCGTCTGCCTGTTCTGCGTCGCTGCTCCGGGTTGGGCCACCATGGCGAGCCAGTCTGCAGAGCACGTACCCGATTATCTTCCGCTGCTGCAGCGCCTGCGCGCGGATTATCCGGGATATCCCGCCGATAAGATCATTATCATCAGCGTCGACCGGCAGCGGCTTTATTTGTTCGACCGCGACCGCCTGCTCAGCAGCTGGCCTGTTTCCACTTCCAAACTCGGTACCGGCATGCGGCAGGGCAGTGATAAGACCCCGCTGGGTGTGCATTACGTTCGGGAAAAGATCGGTGCGGATGCACCGCCCGGCACCATCTTCCGCGGCCGGCGCGATACCGGAAAGGTCGCCGATATTCTCAAGACCCGCACGCCCAGTCCGGAGGATCTGGTCACCTCGCGCATCCTCTGGCTGAGTGGGTTGGAGCCGGGCGTGAATGAGGGCGGCGACGTTGATTCCTTTCATCGCTATATCTATATCCACGGCACCGATGAGGAAGGCTTCATCGGCACGCCCGCATCCCACGGTTGCGTACGCATGCGCAATGCCGATGTTATCAGCCTGTTCCGCGACATCCCGCCGCGCACCCTGGTCGATATCGTGCAGTGATCGCCTTCGAAGGGTTTGACGGGCGTTTCGATTTTCGTCTAGGATGAACCCTGCGCCGATTTGAGTACCAGCTTGCGGGCGCATAATAAATACAGCTAAAGCGGAGTTGTGTGTAACTCGACTCGCTGCGGCTGTGCCAGGCGGGTTTTTTTATGCCCGCGCTATTTGAGGAGCACACACATGTCATTCGATGATTTCGACGAATACGGTTTCGAAACCCGGGCGGTTCGGGCCGGGCAGGTGCGGACCGCCGAGGGCGAGCACTCCGAACCGATCTTCCCCACCTCCAGTTTCGTTTTCTCCAGCGCCGCCGAGGCGGCGGCCCGCTTCTCCGGAGAACAGCCGGGCAATATCTACTCGCGTTTCACCAACCCGACGGTGCGCACCTTCGAAAAGCGCCTGGCGGCCCTGGAGGGCGGCGAATCCTGCGTGGCGACCGCTTCCGGCATGTCGGCGATTCTCTCGACCTGTCTGGCCCTGCTCAAACAGGGTGACCATGTGGTCTGCTCGCGCAGCGTGTTCGGGACCACCGTGGTCCTGTTCAACAACTACCTGAAGCGCTTCGGCATCGAGGTGGACTTCGTGTCGCTGTCCGAACCGGAGGCCTGGCGCAAGGCGATTCGCGCCAACACCCGGATGCTGTTTCTCGAAACGCCGGCCAATCCGCTGACCGAACTGGCCGATATCGCCGAACTGGCGGAGCTGGCACATACCCACGACTGTCTGCTGGTGGTGGACAACTGTTTCTGCACGCCCGCGCTGCAACGTCCGCTGGAACTGGGCGCCGACATCGTGATCCATTCGGCGACCAAGTACCTGGACGGGCAGGGGCGTTGCGTGGGCGGCGCCGTGGTGGGGGACGCGGAACGGGTGGGCAAAGAGGTGTACGGTTTTCTGCGCACGGCGGGCCCAACGCTCAGCCCGTTCAATGCCTGGGTGTTCCTCAAGGGGCTCGAAACCCTGTCGCTGCGCATGGAGCGCCACAGCCGTAACGCCTTCGAGGTGGCGGCCTGGCTCGAGGATCAGCCGAACGTTCGGCGGGTTTACTACCCCGGCCTGAGTTCGCATCCCCAACACGAACTGGCCAGGCGGCAGCAGTCCGGTTACGGCGGTATCGTCTCTTTCGAACTGACGGGCGGCAAGGAGGCGGCCTGGCATTTGATCGACCAGACACAGCTGCTCTCCATCACGGCCAACCTGGGCGATACCAAGACCACCATCACTCATCCGGCGACCACCACTCACGGCCGGCTGGCCCCCGAGCAGCGCGAAGAGGCGGGTATCTCCGACGGGCTGATAAGGCTTGCCGTCGGGCTGGAATCGGTTGAGGACATCAAGGCTGACCTGGCGCGGGGTCTGGATGGCTGACGCCCGTCAGACGCTGCTCGCCTGTTACCAGGCGGCCCTGCGGGCCGTCGAAGGGCGCGGTCGCGTCGCCCGCTGGTTTGCTGAATCGGAACGTGCCGTGCCCCCTCACGTGGTGGCGGTGGGCAAGGCGGCGGGCGCCATGCTGCAAGGCGCGCTCGATGCCGGCGTCGGAGCACAATTCCGCGCGCTTGCCATCAGCAAGGCGGACCACCTGAGCGCCACTTTGTGCGAGGTGCCGGGCGTCAGCTGTCTGACCGGCGAACATCCCGTGCCTGGCGAGGGCAGCCTGGCAGCGGGGGAGGCACTGCTCGATTTCATTGCCCGGACGCCGCCGGACGAGCCGATGCTGTTTTTGATCTCCGGTGGTACGTCGAGCCTGGTCGAGGTTCTGCCGCAGGGCGTGACCCTGGCGCGTGTGGCTGAGCTCAACCGCTGGCTGCTCGGCAGCGGTCTCGATATTCACGCCATTAACCGCGTGCGGCGCGCCTGCTCCCTGATCAAGGGTGGCGGTCTGCTGCATTATCTGCAAGGGCGTCCCGTGCTGGTGTTGCTGGTTTCCGACGTGCCGGGTAACGATCCCGCCGTCATCGGCTCCGGGCCGCTGGTGCCGGCACAGGAACCGGGGGCGCTGCCCGAATTGCCGCCCGAATTCGCCGGATTGGTTCATACGCCGACCGTTGTTGCCGATGCCGGCGACGTCGAAATCCATATCATCGCCAGCCTCGAGGATGCGCTGGCTGCCGCGGCGCAGGCGGGCAGTGAATTCGGCCTGGCCGTCACCCGGCATGTGGCCTTTCTTTCGGGCGATCCGTCCGCGGTGGCCGGGCAGGTCCTGGACGAGTTGCGCGACGCTCCCGAGGGGCTGCATCTCTGGGGCGGAGAGGTAACCCCCAGCCTGCCGCCGCATCCCGGCCGGGGCGGGCGTGCCCAACAGCTGGCGCTGGAGTTCGCGCAACGCATAGCGGACAGGCCGGGGATTTACGTTCTTGCCGCCGGCACCGACGGCAGCGACGGAGCCACCGGCGACGCCGGCGCACTGGTGGACGGCGGCAGCGTCGCCCGCGGCCGGCTGGGCGGGTTCGAGGCGGAGGACTGCCTGAAGCGGGCCGATGCGGGACGGTTCCTCGAGACCAGCGGTGATCTGATACACACGGGGCCGACCGGCACGAATGTGATGGATGTGCTGCTTGTTCTAAAATGCACGCCATGAAGTCTCTGGGCGAAGCCTGCCTGGCCGCATTGCAGGCCGCCGAACCGCAGGAAAAAATCACGCTGACCCGCACCCTGTTTGCCCGCTGGCAGGCCGGTGAACAGCCCGGTCACGGCGATGACGCCGTGATCGGGATTCCCGATCCGGGCCGCCCGCCGCGCCCGTTGCTGGTTCACCCCGCCGAGGTACCTAAACGCCGTCTCGGCAACAAGGCAGGGCGTGTCGCGCTGCTGCATGCCGTCGCGCACATCGAGTTCAACGCCATCAACCTGGCCCTGGATGCGGTCTACCGGTTTCGTGGTCTGCCCACCGGGTATTACACTGACTGGCTGTCCGTCGCCGCCGACGAGGCCCGCCACTTCGTGCTGGTATGCGAGCGCCTGGCTGAACTCGACGCGGCGTACGGTGACCTGCCGGCTCACAACGGGTTGTGGGAGATGGCGCTCAAGACGGCCGGCGATCCCCTGGAACGGATGGCGTTGGTGCCGCGGGTACTCGAGGCCCGTGGCCTGGACGTCACGCCGGGTATGATCGAGCGCCTGATCCAGGTCGGGGACGAGGCCAGCGTGAGGGTGCTGGAAGTGATTCTCGACGAGGAGGTCCGGCATGTCGCCGTGGGGTCGCGCTGGTTCGGCTATTTGTGCAAACAACGGGGCGTAGACCCCGAGCAGACCTTCCGCGACCTGTTACAGGCCTACATGCCCGGCCATTTGCGAGGACCGTTCAATAAGCCGGCGCGCCTGCTGGCCGGGTTCACGCAGCAGGAACTGCAGGGGCTGGACCGGCTTGCCGCCGTACAAACGACTGGAGGATGAGAGGAGTGATGAAAACGATCCTGAACGTAATGTTTTTGCTGTTGCTGTCATGCCTGCCCGGCGCACTCTTCGCCCAGACGCAGGCCACAGGATCGACCCGGGGCAAGGCGGTGATCCTGACGTTTCAGGAACAGGAGCCCGGAACCACCACCTATACCACCCGCGTGATTGTCACCGCACGCTATCTGCGCATGGATCAGGGCCATGACAATGGTGATTTCCTGCTGTTCGATCGCAAGACCGGCGAGATCCAGAGCGTCAATCACGAAGACGATACGGTGCTGCGGATCTATCGTCATCCGATCAAGGCCAAACCCGCGATCCCGTTCAAGACGGGCGTGAAGACTGAACGCGATCCCAAGGCGCCGTCCCTGGACGGCAAGCGGCCGACATTGGTTACCTTCACCGCCAATGGTACGGCCTGTTATCACGTGGTTGCGGTGAAGGGGTTTCTCGACGACGCCCGTAAGGGCATGCAGGCGTTGAAACAGACGCTTGCGGGAGAGGCGGCACTGAACCTGGCCCGCCGGCCGGCTTCCATGCAGCATGCGTGTTCGCTCGCCAATTCCATCTTTGCCGCTGCGGACCACCTCGCCTATGGATTTCCGGTGCAGGAATGGGACAACAAGGGTTATCGGCGCTCGCTCGTCGATTATCGGCGAGATGTACCGGTGAAGCCTTCGTGGTTTGTGATCTCGGACAAACTGCATCCGTATTCGATTCACGACAAGGCCGGAAATTTCACGCCTGTCATGTAATCCTTGTTCAACACTGACGCAACGGGCACATGAATACCTCGCGTGCCCGTTGCGTCAGTGCCCGCCTGTTGTTGTTTTTTTGATCCCGCGTATTTGATTTCTACATTAGCCATTCGTTTGGCGAATGCTTGTATCAGCCTCCTCTATGAAGTGACGAGTCCCGCTGGTTGCGGTTGTTGATATAAGCCGCAGTATCGGTGGATTACCACCGTCGGTGTTTTTAAAAACCGGTCTGCGTGCATAAATCAAATGCTTATAGTCTGGCATACCGCTTGCATTGCTTATGGAAGCCCACCTCGAGTCGGGAGACTCCATGACCAGAAGCAAGTACAGCTACGCAACAAGACTGATTACTTTATGTGCTGTGACCATCTTGGGTGGTTGCAGCAGTCACATGTCGCTTCTGGATCCCAAAGGCCCGATCGGTGCTGACGAAAAATCTGTGATTATCACGGCATTCGGTTTGATGCTGATTGTCGTCATTCCCGTGTTTTTGATGACCTTCCTGTTCGCCTGGCGATATCGCGCGTCGAACAAGAAGGCCACCTATGCCCCCAAGTGGTCGTATTCGGGAAAGATCGAATTGGTGGTCTGGGTGGTACCCGCCTTGATCGTGATCTCGCTGGGCGTCCTGGTATGGAGAACGACGCATGAGCTGAGTCCTTACAAACCGTTGGTGTCTCATGACAAGCCGGTCACCATCGAGGCCGTTTCCATGGACTGGAAATGGTTGTTCATCTACCCGAACCAGCACATAGCAACCGTGAATAAACTCGTGTTGCCGACGAACGTGCCCGTGGATTTTCGAATCACCTCGGATACGGTGATGACATCATTTTTCATTCCCCGTCTGGGTAGCCAGATCTACGCCATGGCGGGCATGCAGACCAAGCTCCATTTGCTGGCGGATCAGCCGGGTACCTATACCGGTCGCAATTTTCAGTTCAGCGGGCGGGGATTTTCCTCCATGGACTTCAAGACCGTGGCGACTTCGCAGCGGAAATTCCAGGATTGGATACGCAAGGTCAGACAGTCGAAGAACCGGCTCGATCTCGCCACGCTCAAGAAACTCGAAAAACCCAGTGAAAAAAATCCGGTTACTTATTACGCCTCGGTGCGCCCGCATCTGTTCGATTACATCATTCACAAGTATATGAGTGCGAATGCCGATGAGGTGAAGACTAAGCTTGGGAAAGGAGCCTGATATGCTCGGCAAACTGACGTTGGCGGCAATACCTTATGACAATCCCATCGTCATGGGGGCGGTCGCCTTTTCGCTATTGGTAGCGGTACTGATCCTGGGTTTGATTACGTACTATGGCAAATGGGGTTATCTCTGGAAGGAGTGGTTGACCTCGGTCGATCACAAGAAAATCGGCGTCATGTACATCATCCTGGCGCTGGTCATGCTGCTGCGCGGCTTTGCCGACGCCATTATGATGCGATCCCAGCAGGCGCTGGCCTTCGGCTCATCCCACGGTTATCTGCCGCCGCATCATTACGATCAGATATTCAGTGCCCACGGCACCATCATGATCTTTTTCATGGCCATGCCGTTTCTGGTCGGCCTGATGAACATTGCGGTGCCGCTGCAGATCGGCGCACGCGATGTGGCATTCCCTTTCATGAATTCCGTCAGTCTGTGGCTGACGGTCGTCAGCGCCATGCTGGTCATGATCTCGCTGGGCGTGGGCGAGTTCTCGCAGGCCGGCTGGACGGGGTATCCGCCTTTGACCGAGCTGAGATACAGCCCGGGAACGGGCGTGGACTACTGGATATGGGCCATTCAGCTGAGCGGCCTGGGCACGTTGATGACGGGTATCAATTTTCTGGTCACGATCATGAGAATGCGCGCCCCCGGCATGACGCTGATGAGAATGCCGGTGTTCACCTGGACCGCGTTGTGCACCAGTATCCTGATCATCCTCGCCTTTCCGGTGCTAACCGTCACCCTGGCGTTGCTGACGCTGGACCGTTACCTGGGCATGCATTTCTTCACCAACGCCATGGGCGGCAACATGATGATGTACACCAACCTGTTCTGGGTATGGGGACATCCGGAGGTTTATATCCTGATCCTGCCCGCGTTCGGCGTGTTCTCGGAGGTCGTGGCGACGTTTTCGGGTAAGCGGCTGTTCGGCTACACCTCGATGGTTTATGCCACGATCGCGATCGCCCTGTTGTCGTTCACCGTCTGGCTGCATCACTTCTTCACCATGGGCGCCGGTGCGAACGTCAATGCCTTTTTCGGCATCACCACCATGATCATCGCGGTGCCCACCGGCGTGAAGATATTCAACTGGCTGTTCACGATGTATCGCGGGCGCATACGTTTCACCACGCCGATCCTATGGACACTGGGATTTATCGTGACCTTTACCATCGGCGGTATGACCGGTGTTCTGCTCGCGGTGCCGCCGGCCGACTTCGTGCTGCACAACAGCGAGTTCCTGGTGGCGCATTTTCACAATATGCTGATTCCGGGGGCGCTGTTCGGTTATTTCGCCGGCTATGCCTACTGGTTCCCCAAGGCCTTCGGTTTCCGGCTCAACGAGCGCTGGGGTAAACGCGCCTTCTGGGCCTGGCTGATCGGGTTTTATCTGGCCTTCATGCCGCTCTACGTGCTGGGCTTCATGGGCATGCCGCGCCGTATGGAGCATTACACCAATCCAGCCTGGCAGCCGTATCTGGAGATCGCGGCTGTGGGCGCTGTCGTGATTCTGGCTGGGATCGTCTTCCAGATCGTGCAGTTGATCGTCAGCATCAGGGAACGCGAGGAGGCGCTCGATCTGACGGGCGATGCATGGGACGGACGTACCCTCGAATGGTCCATTGCCTCGCCGGCGCCTTTTTACAACTTTGCCCATATCCCGGTCGTTCATGATCTCGATGCCTTTACGGAAATGAAGGAAAACGGCACTGCCTACCAGCGCCCGACCGAATATCACGACATCCATATGCCCAAAAACACCGGCATCGGCTTCATCATGGGCATGTTCGCGTTCGTGTTCGGATTCGCCATGATCTGGCATATCTGGTGGATGGCGGGCATCGGCGCACTGGCCATGCTGACGGCCGTCATCGTCCGGGCAACGAGTGAGGATGTGGATTACTACGTGCCGGCGGCAGAAGTCGAGCGGATCGAAAACCACCGCTACGGGCAACTGGATTCGGCAGCGGGCACGGATGCCCACGAAGGCGATGACTGGGGCGCGGTGGCCGGCGCCTGACTCGATGCACTGAAACGAACGGTATCTGAATCATGACGACTGACGTTCTGGATGATATTCCCGTCACCGCGGGTGAACACGAGCATACGGACGAGGGCGTCGCCAACGCGGCGTTCGGTTTCTGGATTTACATCATGAGCGACTGCATTTTGTTTGCGGCGCTCTTCGCCACCTTCGCCGTTCTGAGTCACAACTACGCGGGGGGTCCCAACGGCAAACAGCTTTTCGATCTGCCCTATACGCTGGGCGAAACCATGTTCCTGCTGTTCAGCAGCGTCAGCTACGGCTTCGCCATGCTGGCCGTGCACAAAGGCAGTGAGAACCACGTGATCGGCTGGCTCGCCGTCACCTTTCTGCTGGGAGCGGGTTTTATCGGCATGGAACTCAATGAGTTTCATCACATGATACTGGCTGGCAGCGGTCCGGATCGCAGCGGTTTTCTGTCGGCCTTTTTTGCCCTGGTAGGAACGCATGGTCTGCACGTGAGCGTCGGGCTGATCTGGATGCTGGTCATGATGGCGCAGGTCATGACCAAGGGATTGAGCACGCCGGTGCAGTCACGCCTGATGCGTTTGAGCATGTTCTGGCATTTTCTGGATATCGTGTGGATCGGCGTATTTACCGTCGTTTACCTGATGGGGGCGATGTAAATGGAACATGAAGCCGTGAATAGTGCAGGGGCCGGTAAGGGCAGTCTGAATTCCTACCTGGCCGGTTTTTTCCTGGCGGTCATCCTGACCATCATCCCGTTCGGTCTGGTCATGAGCGGGGTGTTGCCCAAGACAATCACCATTGTTGCCATCTTTGCCGCCGCCATTGTGCAGATGCTGGTGCATCTGCATTATTTCCTACATCTCGACACATCCTCCGAGGAGCGCTGGAACCTGCTGGCGATTCTGTTCACCGCCCTGATCATCCTGATCCTGGTCGGCGGTTCCATCTGGATCATGGTCAATCTGCACTACCGGATGATGGACCAGGCGGTGCTGCATACGGCAGGAATACAGCTAGCCGCCGCCATGCCGCGCTAGCCCTGCTTACACTAAACCGTCGAAGGTCGACCGGGCGTCGGTCGTGGGTATCTTCCAAGCCGTTGTCGCGGTCTCACGAGGTTGAAAGCGGCCATCAAAGCGCTGTAAGGCGTCAGTCCTGCTACAGCGTTTCCAGGGTCGGTCCCTGCGGGGTGCAGGACAACACGCTGCCCTGGTCGTACCAGTCACCCAATACGATGCGTTGAGCCGGTTTGTCGGCAAGGGTGAAGTCGTGAATGGCGGGACGGTGCGTGTGGCCGTGGATCATGTGACGTACGCCATGCTCGAGCAGTGTCTGTTCGACCGTCTGCTGATTGACGTCCATGATGGCTTCGGCCTTGTCGCTGACGGCTTCCTTGCTCTGATCGCGCAGGGCGCGGGCCTGAGCGTGGCGCTCGCTGAGCGGCAGGGCAAGAAACTGCTGCTGCCAGGCGGGATTCCTCAACATGACGCGCAGTTCCTGGTACGCCGTGTCGTCGGTACACAGCGTATCGCCGTGCAGGATCAGCGTCGGCTGGCCGTAGAGATCGATTACCGAAAGTTCCGGGAGCAGGGTGACGCCCGATCTGGCGGAGAACTCGGCCCCGATCAGGAAATCCCGGTTGCCGTGTACGAAAAAGGTCGCGACGCCCTGGTCGGTGATGCTGCGCAAGGCCCGGATGACGCGCTGCATGTCCTCGGCGGGATCGTCGTCGCCCACCCAGTATTCGAACAGGTCCCCGAGCACGTACAGTGCGTCCGCCCGGGCCGCGCGCTCGAGCAGGAACCGCTCGCACAGGTCGATGATGCGGGGGCGAGACCCGTCCAGATGCAGATCGGAAATGAACAGGGTCTCGCCGCCCATGGGCTTACTTCAGTTCGGTGGCGCTTTCGATCACGACCGGATCGACCGGCACGTCCTGATGGAAGCTGCGCGTCGTGGTGGCTACGTCCTCGATCTTGTGCACCACGTCCATACCCTGGACCACCTTGCCGAAGACGCAATAACCCCAGCCCTGCGGGGTCGGTGCGGTGTAGTTCAGGAAGTCGTTGTCCTTCACGTTGATGAAGAACTGGGCGGTCGCGGAATCGGGGTCCGGGGTGCGCGCCATGGCGATGGTGCCGACGTCGTTCTTCAATCCGTTGTCAGCCTCGTTCTTGATCGGCGCCTCGGTGGGTTTCTGTTCCATATCCGTGGTGAAACCGCCGCCCTGGATCATGAAACCCTTGATCACGCGGTGAAAGATGGTGCCGTTGTAGAAACCACCGTTCACATAATGCAGGAAGTTCTTCACGGTGATCGGCGCCTTGTCCGGATAGAGTTCCAGAACGATGTCGCCTTGATTGGTGACGAATTTCACTTCGGGATTTTTGTCAGCCATTGCATTACCTGTGAGAAAAAGGGTGAAAACGAGCAGCCAGGGTCCGATGTTTTTCATATGCGCACCCACATGGTGAGGAAGCCCGCATAGTAACGGCGAAGTGCCGGAAAGCCAAACTCCGGGCTATGTCGCCACGGCGCTTTTCGTTAACATGCGCGCCATGCCCGATACATCTCTACGCAGCCGGTTTGCGCCCAGCCCGACGGGTTACCTGCACCTCGGCAATGTCCGCACCGCACTGTTCAACGCGCTGCTCGCCCGCGGGCGCGAAGGGGCGTTCCTGCTGCGGATCGAGGATACGGACCGGGAGCGTTCCTCCGAGCTTTTCGTGCAGGCGCTGCAGGATGACCTGCGCTGGCTGGGGCTGGACTGGCAGGAAGGTCCGGAGGCCGAGGGCGGGGCCGGTCCTTACCGGCAGTCCGAGCGCGAAGGCATCTATAACGATTACTACCGCGAACTCGAATCGCGCGGCCTGGCTTACCCCTGTTTTTGCTCCCCGCAGGAACTCAAGCTTAGCCGCAAGGCGCAGCTGGCGGCCGGACAGCCGCCTCGCTATCCCGGTACCTGTGCCCGGCTCAGCAAGGCCGAGGTCGAGGTCAGACTGGCGCGCGGCCTGCAGCCCACTCTGCGCTTCCGCGTGCCGGCGGGGGAGACCGTGTCGTTCACGGACCTGGTCCGCGGCCCGCAGCGGTTTCGGACCGACGACATCGGCGATTTCGTCATCCGCCGCTCGGACGGCGGCGCGGCGTTTTTCTTTTGCAATGCCGTCGACGATGCCCTGATGGGGGTGACGCATGTGCTGCGCGGCGAGGATCACCTGACCAATACCCCGCGCCAGTTGCTGGTGTTGCAGGCGCTGGGTCTGCCGGCTCCGGAATACGGGCATATCGCTCTGGTGCTCGGCGAGGACGGTGCGCCGCTGTCCAAACGTAACGGTTCGCTCAGCGTGGCCGAACTGCGCGCCCTGGGTTATCTGCCGGAGGCGATTCTGAATCACCTGGCGCGCCTGGGGCATACCTATACCGAAGACGGTTTTTTGCCGTTGCAGAAGCTGGCCGAGGCGTTCGCCACCGACCGCCTGGGGCGCGCCCCGGCGCGGCATGACCCGATGCAGCTGGCGCACTGGCAGAAGCTGGCCGTCGCGCAGTTGGACGTGGGCGAGCTCATGCACTGGCTGTCCGGACACGGGCTGGGCGAGTGGGTGCCGGCGGCCCAGCAGGCCCTGTTCGTCGAGGCGGTGCGTGACAACATCAGCCTGCCGGAGGAGGCCGTCGCCTGGGCACGGGCGGTATTCGGCGATACGCCGGTCTACAGCGAGCCTGCCGATTTCGCCGTGCGCGAGGCCGGGGAGTCCTTCTTCGCCCAGGGGCTGGACGCCCTGGCTTCGGCGGGCGGGGATTTCGCCGGTTTTGCCCGCGCCATCGCCCAGGCCACCGGCCACAAGGGCAAGGTGCTTTACATGCCGCTGCGCGCGGCACTGACCGGCGAGACCCATGGTCCGGAAATGGCCCGCCTGTTCCCCCTCATCGGCGCAGAGCGCGCCCGCACACGCCTGGAGGCCGCCCGGGAGCGGGCGGCCAAGGCCTGACAACCGTTACGACCCGTTTCCCAACATGCTTGAAATCTACAACAGCCTGACCCGTCAAACCCATCGAGCCCGGCAAGGTACGCATGTACGTCTGCGGCATGACCGTGTACGACTACTGCCACCTGGGACACGCCCGTGTGCTGGTGGTCTTCGACATGGTTTACCGTTATCTGTGCCACCTCGGCTACGAGGTGACCTACGTGCGCAACATCACGGACATCGACGACAAGATCATCCGCCGCGCCCATGAGAACGGGGAGACCATCCAGGCGCTGACCGGGCGCTTCATCCAGGCCATGCACGAGGACGCAGAGGCCCTGGGTGTATTGCCACCCACGGTCGAGCCGCGTGCGACCGACAACATCGAGGGGATCCTCGACATGATCGGCAGACTGATCGAGCGCGGCGCGGCCTACGCTGCGGACAACGGCGACGTGTACTACGCGGTGGGCAGCTTTGCGGACTACGGCCGGCTGTCAGGCAAGAAACTGGATGAGCTGCGCGCCGGCGCCCGGGTCGAGATCGGCGAGGCCAAGCGAGATCCCCTGGATTTCGTGCTCTGGAAAGCG
>JARRKE010000025.1 GCA_037388465.1 Gammaproteobacteria bacterium | reverse complement strand
TGCGTGTCCAGTGCGTTCAGCGGACCGTTGAGGCTCGCGCGGCCTTGTGTCCGCCCGAGTCGCGGCACGCGCAGCGTATAGCTGCCGTCGAGCTGGGTGGCGAACGGCGTGGCGAGCGCAAGCCGGCCGCTGGCACGCAGGCTGATTTCGGTGTTCGATGCCGTGAGACGGGTAACCCGGAGGGTCTGGCGGTCGAGGCTTGCGCGGCCGTGCAGATCGGCGATGAAATAGCCCTGCGAGCCGTAGGCGATGAAGACGTCGTGCAGCGCCAGCCGGTCGATGAGTACGGACATCGGTGCCTGGAACGGCGGCGGGGCCGTGGCCGGTGAGGCTTGCGGCGAGGTGGCCGGCGTTGTTTCGGGCAGCACCACCGCGATATGCGTCCCCTCGAGCGCCGTGATGCTCAGGCGCCCGCCCAGCAGGTCCAGCGGTCGCCAGCGCAGGGACAGCGTTCCGGCGTGTATGCCCAGATCCGCTTCCTGATAAGTCAGGCCGGTGATGTCCAGGCCGCCGAGCAGGGTGCCGCGTACGGCGGCGATCTGCAGATGCGGCGCCAGCACCCGTTCGGCACCGCGCACGATCAGCAGGCTGCCGAAGGGCGTGCCGGCCAGCACGCCCATCAGGGTGCCGATGACAATGAGCGCGCCCATGAACCAGAGCAACAGGCGTTTCAGGAAACGTGGCGCCGACGCCTTCACAGGAAGGCCCCCATGCTGATGTGCAGCCGCACGCCGCCGTCCGGTTCGTCTATGGGATGGGCGAGGTCGAAGCGAATGGGCCCGATGGGCGAGCGCCAGCGTACGCCCAGTCCCGCGCCGCGATAAAACGTCGCGGGCAGCGTGTCGAAGGCGTTGCCGATGTCGTAGAACACCGCCCAGTCGAAGTCACCGACCAGGTGGTGGTCGAATTCCAGGCTGGCGGTGGCGAGGTACTTGCCGCCGATGACGTTGCCGTTGGCGTCCTTGGGTCCCAGGCTCTGGTAGCCGTAGCCGCGCACCGACTGGTCGCCGCCGGCGAAAAAGCGCAGCGTCGCGGGCAGGCGCGTGATCGACGAAACATCGGTGGCGCCGAGGTTGATTCGGCCGAACATGACGCCGGTGATCAGCGGATACACGCCGCGCAACGCCAGCGTGCCCTGGCTGAAATCGACGCTGGAACCCACCGCCTCGCTGGCGGCGCCGACCTCGGCACGCGCCGCATCGGCCAGCCAGCCGCTGTCGAGCAGGCGGGTGCGGTGTACGCCGACTTCCCAGGTCCGCGAATGAGAGGTGTCGGTGACCTGGTCCTGATAGCCGACCGCATAGCGCAGCCAGTCCTTGAGGGGGTTCTCCAGCGGGATTTCGTAATTGGCGCCGGCCTGCAGGGCGAGTTCGGAAGCCTGCAGCTGGATGCCGTAGCGGTGGCCGCTCGCGGTGGCGCGGTGGTTGTGGAATTCCGCGCGTCCGCGCGGTCCCGTATCCGTCGAGTACCCCGCGCCGAACAGGATCTCGCGTGGCGGCCGCGGGGTGGCTGTAATCCGGATTGGCACCTGGCCGTTAGCGCGTTCCTTCACCTGCGGCTGCACCAGAACGTTGGAGAAATAGCCACTCGCGAGCAGGGCCTGCTGGGTGCTTTGCAGTTTGGCCTGATCGTAGGGATCGTTCGTTTTGTAGGTCAGGAAGCGGCGTGCCAGCCCGGGCTTGAGGGCGGTCTGCACGATGTCGGTAGCACCGAAGGCATAGCGCGGGCCGGTATCGAGCACCAGTTCCACCTCGGCGCTTTGTGCGGCCGGATCGACGCGAATACGGTGGGCGGTGAACCGCGCGTCGAAATAGCCGCGCTCGCGGGCGCGTTGCTCCAGACGGGTCTTGAGCTGCTCATAGACGCCCTGGTCGAGCGGTGCGCCGGGTTTCAGCTCCGATTTGGGCAACACGGCCTGCAAGGCGGGGTCGTTTTTACCCTGACCGGTCAGGCCCAGATCGACGCGGGCCAGTTTGACGACGGGGCCCGGCTCGATGGTCAGGACGAGTTGCCAGCAGTTCTCCGACCGGGTCAGGCGTGAGTCGATTTTTGCCTGGTAATGCCCGAGCGCTTCCAGGGCGTTGCGGGTGGTGTTGCGGGCGCGGGTGAGATAGGTCTGGGCCTCGACGGGGGTGGCCGCGCAGTCCAGGGTGAGTCCGCTCAGGTGCGCCTGTACGTTGGCAGCCAGCGGCCCTTCGATGCCCTGCACCCGGGGTGCAGCGGCATCGGCCGCCATGGCGAGAGCCGACACGCCGAGCAGCAGCGAGGCGATCAGCAGATGCAGGCAGTGGCGTGCACCACGGAAGAGGAACGCGCGGTCCATACCCTTATGCTAAGACTTTTGGGCTGTGCTTTTCCCCTATGTTGCGGCCTGTCGAGACGGTGCCCCGCCCCCGAAGAGGCGGGTGCCGGAATGCTCAGCGGAGGCGTTTTCTCCGCAGCAGGCCGAGTCCGGGCAGCAGCAGGCCGAACAACGCCCATGGACCCAGCGCGCCGCCACCGCCGCCGCCACCGCCGCTGATGGAAGATGAGGTCGCCGCAAGGCCGTTGTACTGGGCGACGAAGGCGTCGTCGCTAGAACTGGCGTTGGCCGCCTGCGCACCGCCGCTGGTGCCGGGGAAGTCCGTGGAAGCGGTGTAGCCCGCGACGTAGACCTGGCCGCTGCTACCCACTGCGAGGGCCTGGGCCTGATCGTCGCTCGACCCGCCCAGGTAGGTGGCCTGGGTGAGGGTCTGCAGATCGCCGCTCAGCTCGGCCACGAAGGCGTCGTTGGTAGAGCCGGTGCTGTCCGCGTTGGCCGCCTGCGCACCGCCGCTGGTGCCGGGGAAATCCGTGGAAGCGGTGTAGCCCGCGACGTACACCTGACCGCTGCCGCCCAGCGCCAGGGCCTGGGCCTGATCGTTGCCCGAACCGCCCAGGTAGGTGGCCTGGGTGAGGGTCTGCAGGTTGCCGCTCAAATCGGCGACGAAGGCGTCGTTGGTAGAGCCGGTGCTGTCCGCGTTGGCCGCCTGCGCACCGCCGCTGGTGCCGGGGAAGTCCGTGGAAACAGTGTAGCCCGCGACGTAGACCTGGCCGCTGCCGCCCAGCGCCAGGGCCTGGGCCTGGTCAGACCCCGTCCCGCCCAGGTAGGTGGACTGCTGGATCGTGGCGAGGTCGCTGCTCAGCTCGGCCACGAAGGCGTCGCCGTTGCTGCCACCGCCTGTGGTCGGTTGCGCGCCGCTGACACTGGGTGCGGTGCCGCTGTCGCAGGTGACCCCGGTATAGGTATTCGTGGAATCCGTGCAGGGGAAGTTTGGGGAAACAGTGTAGCCCGCGACGTAGACCTGGCCGCTGCCGCCCAGCGCCAGCGCATAACCGGCATCATTGCCCGACCCACCCAGGAAGGTGGCCTGGGTGAGGGTCTGCAGGTTGCCGTCCAGCTCGGCCACGAAGCCATCAGCGGTGCCACCGCCGTAGGTCGTCTGTGCGCCGCCAGAGGTGACGGGGAATTTCGTGGATAGGGTGGCGCCCGCCACGTAGACCTGGCCGCTGCTGCCCACCGCCAGGGCGTAGGCCCAATCGTAGTTCGGCCCGCCCAGGAAGGTGGCCTGGGTGAGGGTCTGCAGGTTGCCGCTCAACTCGGCCACGAAGGCGTCTGTGTTGCCGCTCAGGGTCGGCTGCGCGCCGCTGACACTGGGTGCGGTGCCGCTGTCGCAGGTGACCCCGGTATAGGTATTCGTGGAATCCGTGCAGGGGAAGTTCGCGGAATGGGTGTAGCCTGCCACGTAGACCTGACCGCTGCTGCCCAGCGCCAGGGCGCGGGCATCATCGTCGTTCAGCCCGCCCAGGTAGGTGGCCTGCTGGAGCTGGGTGAGGTCGCCGCTCAGCTCGGCCACGAAGGCGTCTGTGTTGCCGCCTGTGGCCGGTTGTGCGCCGCCGGTGGTGCCGGGGAAGTCCGCAGAAGTGGTGTCGCCCGCGACGTAGACCTGGCCGCTGCCGCCCAGCGTCAGAGCATAACCGTCATCATTGGCCGACCCGCCCAGGTAAGTGGCCTGCACCAGCGGGTCGATGACCACGGGCTGGCTCTTGTCATAAGCGCCGAGTTTGAAGCCGTAGCGGTTGTTGTTGAGCACATAGGCGACCTGCACGGGTTTGCGCTGGCCGTTGAGGGTTTGGTAAGCAACCGGCTTGCTCAGCGTCACCGGGCCGTTGCCGGTGTGGGCGATCAGGGCGCCGTTGTCGAGGCTGAGCGTGTCCGCGCCCCGGACCTGCATCGTTATCGTTTTGGCATCCGCGCCGGGCTGCACGGTGAAGATGCGCTCCACGGTGTTGCCGTGGGCATGGATGGCGTAGCCGATGCCCGGCCAGGGCTGGCCGATGTTCACCGCGGTGTAGGTCTTGAGGTGCGTCCGCCACTGCCTGGGATCGTTGCCCTGGAACACGGACACGTTGGTCGGTGACAGCCCTTCGCCCTGCGGGGTGAGCTTGGCTTTGGCCACCGGCATCTCGGTCAGCACCCAGCCGTGACCGTGTTTGGCGGGCCGGCCCTTGTCCGCTGTGCCCTCGGGTTTGCCCGGCAGGTTGAGTACCAGCTCACCACGATGCGTGACGAAGGCGGTGCCGGCAAAGGTACGGGCGTAGAAGGCGACCCGCTTGTCGATCTGGCCGGTGTTCTGGACGAACGGCAGGCTCAAGCTGGCGAGCTTTTGCTGCTGCGCGGGCGTGGTGTGCCTGGTGACGAGCTTGGCGTCCGGCGGCAGGGTGGTGGCCTGAGCACTGGTTGCGATGAAAGCGCAGATAAGCGCGGCAGCAGCGGCCGGTATAGCCAGGCGGGATCGATATGTCATTGGATGTATCCCCGGTGGTTTGTTGTTCGTTGGTAGGCATCCGCTTGCCGGTGCGTAAGCCGGATTCTTCGGGGAAGGCGGAGCCGGTGTATGTGTAATTTGTATAGGCCCGGAACCATAGGGTAATTGCGGGGGCAAGTTCAACCGTTTCTGCCGCTTTGTAATCTTGCTGAACGGAGGCTGGCGGCACTCGAGGCGTCGGTGATCGCGCTGGATGCGGTTGTCTGACTTGCGGGCAAAACCTCAGCCGGTCCGACGGCGGCGAACGGCGAGTGCCGGTATGCCTAGCAGCAGCAGGCCGAACAACGCCCACGGACCCAGCGCGCCACCACCGCCGCCGCCAGAACTGCTGCTGGTGCTGGTGGTGGTACTGGTGCTTGAGCTGCCAACGGCGAAGGTCGCGCTGACGGTGCAGTCGGCGCTGACCGCTCCGGTGGTGTAGAGGGTGCCCAACAGGCTGCCGCCGCAGCCGCTGACGCTGTCGATGTGGTAGCCGGTATCAGGGGTCACGCTGATGACCGCCTGGTTGCCCGTGATCACCACGGCCTTGATCGGCGAGACGCTGCCGCCGCTGCCGGCACTGGCGGTGATAACCGACTCGTTGGGCGATTGGCAGTTATTCACGTCGACCGCACCGGAAGCGGTGTTGCAGTTCAGGTATTCCGTCTTCACGAGCTTCGTCTGACAGGCGGCTTCACAGAAAACGAACGGATAGACCATCAGATTGTTGGGGTCGGTGCCGCCGGGGACGGCGACGGAACCGTAGAAGTTCTCAAAGGGGTTTACCGAACCCTGCCAGCTGACCGTGTATAACTTGTTGCCCACATCGTCCAGGACGATAAAGGTGAGCACGTGATCGTTGAATTGGTAGTAGTACTGAATGTGTAGAGGAAGACTTCCCAGGCTGCTCCAGCGCGATATACCCGTCACATCGTCGCCCGAGAGGCCGCTCCTGGAGCCCGAGATCGTTCCGGCGGCTTCATCCCATTTGACCTCGTTGGCCCCGTCGGTCAGGCCGAGTTCCATGGTTTGTGCGCTCGAGGTGTCCAGCGACTGAACGTTCAACTCCACAAAGGCCGTGCGTTGGGGGTTCGTGTATTCGTCATACAGGGGGGTGTCGACGACGGCCTGAACCGTACCAATGCCGCTCGACACCGTGTAGGTCTGTCCGTAGGGATAGGCCACGCCGTCGGGAAGCGTTCCGCTGGACGTGATCGTGCTCCATGAGTCGTCGCCGGTGTAGACAATCCATGAATTCAGGGGCGTATCGCCGTAGGTGTCCGAGAGGGTCCAGGTCGCGGAAGGCGGGTCGTTTGGAGGGAATCTCGTGTCTGTTATGGAAATGTAATGAAGGACGTCCGCCGACGCTGCCGTGGCGAGCAGCCAGAGAAGGGCTGTCGCAGACAGCAGGCGTGCGAATCTAGACATGGGATTTCTCCATCGTTAGCGCGGCAGCGGCCGGCACGGACCTGCGGCATCGATACGTCATCGTATCCCCGGCGGTTCGTTGTTGTGGGCATTTGCTGCCCTTGTTGAAGCCCGATTGCTTGGGATTTGACCAGATTAGTGTGTCAAATCCGCTATTTATAATTGATTGAAACCATAGGGTAATTCCGGGGGCAAGTTCAACCGCTTTCGCTGCCTAATAAATATTATTGTTGTTCTGGCGGGCGTGCCGGGACTTATCGGGATGATGTTCATCTATGTTGTAGGATGGTGTGCCATGTCCGTTTACACACCGCCGCCAATATGAGCGAACCCGCCATTCCACTGCCCGATCACCGCCTGCCCGAGAGCCTGCGCCAGGGTTTTTTGCATCACTGGGAGCGCTTCGAACAGGCCGTCGCGGAGGCGGGCATCGACCTGCCCGCGCTACCGGACTCGCTGCCGCTGGTCTGGGCGGTGAGCGATTTCGCGGCGCAGACCTGCACGCGGTATCCCGAGCTGCTGGCCGATCTGCTGGGCAGCGGCGATCTGCGTCGCACGTACGGCTGCGAGGATTTCCCGGCGCGCGCCAGGACGGCGCTGCGCGGGGTCGGGGACGAGGCGGGGCTGCTCGGTGCGCTGCGCCATTTCCGGCACCGCGAGATGCTGCGCATCGCCTGGCGCGATCTGGACGGGAGCGCGGATTTGCAGGAGACCCTGTGCGACCTGAGCCACCTGGCCGAGGCGTGCACCGATGCCGCGCTGGAGTGGTTGTATGCGGATCATTGCCGGCGTTACGGCACGCCGCGCAGCAAGTCGGGGGAGCCCCAGCAACTGGTCGTGCTCGGCATGGGCAAGCTGGGCGGCGAAGAGCTCAATTTTTCCTCCGACATCGATCTGATCTTCGGCTACCCCAGGCCGGGTTACACCGACGGGGTGCGTCAGCTCGACAACCAGCAGTTCTTTATCCGGCTCGGCCAGCGCCTGATCCGGGCGCTCAACGAACATACCGCCGACGGTTTCGTCTACCGGGTGGACATGCGTCTGCGCCCGTTCGGCGACCCCGGTCCGCTGGTCATGCACTTCGATGCGCTGGAGGATTATTACCAGGCGCACGGCCGGGAGTGGGAACGTTACGCCATGATCAAGGCGCGGGTGATCGCGGGCGACCGCGCCTCGGGGCGCGAGCTGCTCGACCGCCTGGGTCCGTTCGTCTACCGGCGTTATCTGGATTTCGGCGCCTTCGAATCGCTGCGCGAGATGAAGGTGCTGATCAACCGCGAAACCGAACGCAAGGGCCTGCGCGACAACGTCAAACTCGGCCCGGGCGGGATTCGCGAAGTGGAATTCATCGGTCAGGCTTTCCAGCTGATACGCGGCGGGCGCGAACGCGCCCTGCGCAAACGCGGTATCCAGCCGGTGTTGCAAGCCCTGGCCAGGCTCGAACTGGTGCCCGAGTACGCCGTGGAACAGCTGCTGACGGCCTACGCGTTCCTGCGTCGCACCGAAAACCGGCTGCAGATGGCGGGCGACCAGCAGACCCATGCCCTGCCGCAGGAGGAACAGGGACGGGCGGCGCTCGCCCTTTCCATGGGCTTCGACGACTGGGCTCAGTTCGCCAAGACGCTCAAGGGTCACATGCGGCGCGTGCACGAGAATTTCGATCAGATCTTCGTTTCCCCGCAGATGGAGGATGGCGGGGAAGACGGCGATCATCTCCACGGCCAGCTCGCGGACCTGTGGCGGCAGGGAATGCCGGAGGCGGAATCCGAAAAGCTGCTGGCCTCCATGGGCTATGAAGCGGCCGCCACCTTATATGAACGACTGCGCGCCCTGCGCGACAGCCGCGCCATCCAGTCGCTCACCCCGACCGGGCGGGAACGGCTGGACCGGCTGATGCCGCTGATGATCGGCGCGTCGGCGGAAACCGCGGCGCCGGATCTCGCCCTGCAGCGCGGTCTGGAACTGGTGCAGTCGGTGGCGCGGCGTTCGGTGTATCTGGCGCTGATGGTCGAGAATCCGATGGCGCTGTCGCAGCTGGTGCGGCTGTGCGCGGCCAGTCCCTGGATCGCGCGTCTGCTGACCCAGCACCCGATTCTGCTCGATGAGCTGCTGGACGCGCGCAGCCTGTACGAGCCGCCCAGCCGCGACGAACTGGTCGCGCTGCTGGAGGACGATCTGGTGCAGATCGATCCGGATGATCTGGAACAGGTCATGGACCGGCTGCGTCATTTCAAGCAGACTCAGGTGCTCAAGGTGGCCGCGGCGGACGTGATGCAGCGTCTGGCCCTGATGCGGATCAGCGATCAGCTCACCTGGATCGCCGAGGCAGTGCTCGACAAGGTGCGTGGCTACGTCTGGGACGCCCTGGCGCACAAGCACGGTGAACCCCGCTGCGAGATCGACGGCAAGCCCTATGCCCCGGGTTTCGCGGTGATCGGCTACGGCAAGCTGGGCGGGCTGGAGATCGGCTATGGCTCCGACCTGGATCTGGTGTTCCTGCACGACAGCGCCGGGGCGCGCCAGGAAACCGGTGGTCCGCAGACGGTCGACAACGCCGTGTTCTATGCCCGCCTGGCGCAGCGTTTCATCCATATGCTCACCGCCCACACCGCACAGGGCATTCTCTACGAGGTCGATACCCGGCTGCGGCCGGACGGCGGCAAGGGGCTGATGGTCAGCAGCCTGCAGGCCTTCGGGGAATACCAGAAACGCAACGCCTGGACGTGGGAGCATCAGGCCCTGGTGCGCGCCCGTTTCATCACCGGCAGCCGGGCCCTGGAGGAAGCGTTCACCCGTATTCGCCACGAGGTGCTCACCCAGGCGCGGGACCCCGAAAAGCTGCGCCGGGACGTGCGCGATATGCGCGAGCGCATGTGGCGCGAGCTGGGCAGCAGGCAGACGGGGCAATTCAACCTCAAGAAAGACCCGGGCGGTATCGCGGACATCGAATTTATGGTGCAATATATGGTTCTCGCCCATGCCCACGCGCATCCGGAGCTCACGGAGTTTTCCGATAACGTGCGCATTCTCGGCGGGCTGGCCCAGTGCGGGCTGATGACCCCGGATGACGCGCAGGCCCTGGCCGACGCCTATCGTGCCCTGCGCAACCGCACCCATGCCCTGGCCCTGCAGGAACACGAGACCGTGGTGGACGAGGCGGAATATGCCGATGATCGTGCCCTGGTGCGCGACTACTGGCGGCGCTGGATGGAAGCGCCGTAGCCGGTGCAGGGATGTGCCGCACGCGAATCAAACACGTATGTATTTGATTCGTCGGAGGCGGGGGCGGGTAAATACCGGGCTCGCCGTGCTCTGAGAATTTCAGGAAGAAATTATTCAGAGCGTCACTGACCGATCCTTACATAGTTAGGAGTTGAGCAAGATGTCGATGGCTGACCGAGATGGCCTGATCTGGCTGGACGGCGAAATGGTGCCCTGGCGTGAAGCCAAGGTGCACGTCCTCTCTCATACGCTGCATTACGGCATGGGCGTATTCGAAGGGGTACGCGCCTACGCAGCGGAGCAGGGTACGGCCGTTTTCCGTCTGTCCGATCACACCCATCGCCTGTTCAACTCCGCCAAGATCCTGGGCATGAAGATTCCCTACGATCAGGACACCCTCTCCCAGGCCCAGCTCGACGTGGTGCGTCAGAACAACCTGCAAAGCGCCTACATGCGTCCCATGTGCTTTTACGGTTCGGAGAGTATGGGGCTGCACGCCCATGGCCTGGAGGTGCACTGCATGGTGGCCGCCTGGGAATGGGGCGCCTATCTCGGCAAGGAGAACATGGAGCGCGGCATTCGCGTCAAGGTGTCCTCGTTCAGCCGACATCACGTCAACGTCACCATGTGCCGCGCCAAGTCCAATGGCAGCTATATGAACTCCATGCTCGCCGTGCAGGACGCCACCTCCTGCGGCTATGACGAGGCCCTGCTGCTGGACACCGAGGGCTACGTGGCCGAAGGCAGCGGTGAGAATGTGTTCATCGTGCACGACGGGACGCTTTACACGCCGGATCTGACCTCGGCGCTGGACGGCATCACCCGCCGCACCATCTTCACCCTGGCCGAGGAGGCCGGGCTGGACGTGGTGGAAAAACGTATCACCCGCGACGAGGTGTATGTGGCGGACGAGGCCTTTTTTACCGGCACGGCCGCCGAGGTGACGCCGATCCGCGAGGTGGACGGACGTCCGATCGGCGCCGGTACGCGCGGCCCGGTTACCGCCCGTCTGCAGGAAATGTATTTCGACGCCGTCCATGGGCGCGATCCGCGCCATCTGGACTGGCTCTCGCTGGTCAACGAGCCGCTGGCCAAGAGTGCGCAGGCCTGAGGCGCGCAGCATTCAAGCCGAGGAAACACCATGCCCAACCCGCACACCGCTGACCATCAGGATCAGTATCGAACTTCGAACGCGCAGGCACGGGTGGAGATCACCCGTGCCGACCTGCCGCTGCACTGCCCGCAGCCGGGGACCTCGCTGTGGAATTCCCATCCGCGCGTCTACATTCCGATCCAGGACGATCCCGACCATCAGATGATCTGTCCTTACTGCGGCACGCTGTACGTACTCAAGGACTGACTGACGCCGGTCCGTCCCGGGCCGGCCCGACTGCATGCCGGAACCCAACTCTGATTCTTCCTGCCTGATCGTCGGCCCCTCCTGGGTCGGCGACATGGTGCTCGCCCAGTCGCTGTTCATCACCCTGGCCCGCCGCCAGCCGGGTCTGGCCATCGACGTGCTGGCGCCGCGCTGGAGCGAACCGCTACTCGCGCGCATGCCGGAGGTGCGCAAGTCGATCATCCAGCCGCTGGGACACGGTCAGCTCAAGCTGGGCGTGCGGCGTGAACTCGGCCGCCTGCTGCGCGGTGAGCGCTACGGGCAGGTGATCGTGCTGCCCAATTCCTTCAAGTCGGCGCTGATTCCGTACTTCGCCCGCATTCCGCGCCGCACCGGGTATCGTGGCGAATTGCGCTACGGACTGCTCAACGACCGGCGCCTCCTGAACAAGACCGCGCTGCCGCAGACGGTGCAGCGCTTCGTGGCGCTGGGCCTGCCGGCGGACAGTGCGCTGCCGCCCGACTGTCCCCGGCCGTCGCTGCAGGTGGACGAATCGGCGCGCGACGCGGCGCTGCAGCGTCTGGAGCTGGATGTGGACCGCCCGGTCCTGGCGTTGTGCCCCGGTGCCGAATACGGCCCCGCCAAGCGCTGGCCGGCCGGGCATTTCGCCGCCGTCGCCCGCGACCGGCTGGCGGCCGGCTGGCGCGTGTGGGTATTCGGTTCCGGCAAGGATGCGGACATCGCCGCGCAGGTCTGCGCCCAGGCCGGCGAGGGTTGCGTAAACCTCGCCGGTCAGACCAGCCTGGGCGAAGCCATCGATCTGCTGTCGCTGGCCGCGGCCGTGGTCAGCAACGATTCCGGGCTGATGCACGTGGCCGCCGCCCTCGGACGGCCGCTGGTGGCCGTGTACGGTTCATCCGATCCCGGTTTTACCCCGCCGATGAGCGAGCGTGCCCGCATCGAACGTCTCGGGCTCAACTGCAGCCCCTGTTTCGAGCGCGAATGTCCGCTGGGCCACACCAACTGTCTCAACCAGCTGGCGCCGGAGCGAGTGCTCGCCAGTCTGCATGTCCTGACCGTCTGATGCGCGTCCTGCTCATCAAGATGTCCTCGCTCGGGGACGTCGTTCACGCCCTGGCCGCGGTGACGGATGCGCAACGGGCCTTGCCCGACGTGCGGTTCGACTGGGTGGTGGAGGAGGCCTTCAGCGAGGTGCCGGCCTGGCATCCGGCCGTGGATCAGGTCATCCCCATCGCGCAGCGCCGCTGGCGCCGTGACTGGGCCGGGTCGCGCGACGAGCGCCGGGCGTTCCGCAAACGGCTGCGCGCGCAACGTTACGACCTGGTGCTGGATGCGCAGGGGCTGATCAAAAGCGCGGTGGTTGCCCGTCTGGCGCGCGGCCCGCGGGCCGGACTGAACCGCCATTCGGCGCGCGAGCCGCTGGCGGCACTCGCCTACCGGCAGCGCATCGACGTCCCCAAGGGGCAGCATGCCGTGGTCCGGCTGCGCGCGTTGTTCGCCGCGGCGCTGGGTTATCCCGTACCGCAGACGCCGGTCGATTACGGCATTGCGCGGGATCGTCTGCCGGCGGTCGATACGGCTCGGCAGTCGCTGGTCTTTTTGCATGGCACCACCTGGCCGAGCAAGCAGTGGCCGGAAAGCTACTGGAAGACGCTGGCCGGGCAGGCCGCGTCCGCCGGGCTGGAAGTGCTGCTGCCCTGGGGCAGTGATGCCGAGCACGAGCGCGCCCGGCGCATCGCCGAAATCAGCGGGGCCCGGGTGCTGCCGCGCCTGGGTCTGTCCGAACTGGCCGCGACCATAGCCGCGGCCCGCGGCGTGGTCGGCGTCGACACCGGTCTTGCGCATCTGGCGGCGGCGTTGTCGGTGCCGGCGGTGATCCTGTACGGTGCCACCCGCCCCGCGCTCACCGGCACCTACGGCGAAAACCAGATCCATCTCAACGCCGACTTCCCCTGTTCACCCTGTCTGCGGCGCGAATGCCGCTACACCGCTGCGTCCAGCGTCAGGCCGGCCTGCTATGAGGCCATGACGCCGGAGCGGGTGTGGCGGGCCATGGCATCCCATCTCCGGATCGCATAAATTCACCGCCCATGGCCGATACACCGCTCAGCGTCGTCATCATCGCCTGCAACGAGGAAGCAGCCCTGCCGGCCTGTCTGGCCAGCGCCGCTTTTGCGGACGAGGTGCTGCTGGTCGATTCCGGCAGTACGGACGCGACGGTCCGGGTCGCCGAGCAGATGGGTGCCCGTGTGCTGCATCAGGAGTGGCTGGGTTTCGGTGCCCAGAAGCGCTTTGCCGTGGAGCAGGCGGGCCACGACTGGGTGTTGTGCATCGATGCCGACGAACGTATCAGCGATGCGCTGCGCGAGTCGATACAGTCTGCGTTGAAGGCGCCGGCGGCGGTCGCCTACGAAATGCCGCGCTGCAATCGTTTTCTCGGCCGCTGGTTGCGGCACGGCGAAGGCTATCCGGACTGGAGCCTGCGCCTGTTCGACCGTCGCCGTGCGGGCTGGAGCGAGGATCCGGTGCACGAAAAGGTGGTGAGTGAAACACCGCCGGCCCGCTTGAGCGGCGACCTGCTGCACGAATCCGAGGAAGGCCTGGCCGACTATCTGCACAAGCAGAACCGCTATACCAGCCTGCAGGCCAAGGCGCTGTACCGGCGTGGCAAGCGCGCCGGCGTGGCCAGGCTGCTGCTGAGCCCGACGCTGCGCTTCATCAAGTTCTACGTCGTACGGCGCGGTTTCCTGGACGGGGTGCCCGGTCTGATCCATATCGCCATCGGCTGCTTCAACAGCTTCATGAAATACGCCAAGCTGCGCGAGCTGTATACCAAAAGCGGGACATGAATGAATTACCTTGAGATCCTTGGCCGCTCCTCCTGGGGACAACGCTTCCTGCTGCTGCTGATCAGCGCACTGGTAGTGGTCTGGCCCATTCCGGATATGCCGGCCGCGCGCTATCTGTTTCTGTTTCTGTTGCTGGTCGGCGGCGTGATGGTCGCCTGGCGCCGGCGCGCCGTACGTCACGAGTACGGCGACCTGCCGGTTACGCATGCCCGCCGTGAGCACTGGATACTGTTGGCTCTGGTCGCGGCCTTCACGGTCTGGGTGTATATGCAGGCCTGGTTCATCGCGCCGTATCCCGAACTGGCGCTGAACGAGCTGCGCAGCCAATGGGGGCTGCAGGTGGCCAGCTTTCTGACGGCCTACGTAGTCGTGATGGCGCTGGATAACAAACTCAAGCCCGTGCTGGCTGCGGTGTATTGGGGTATGTGGTTTTTGCTGGCCGCATTGCTGGTGATGTCGCTGTGGCGCTGGACGCAGGACGGTGTGCTGCCGAACCGCTGGGGCGGGCTGACCGGTACGCTGCGCAACGGCCTCAACAACATGTCCATGACGACGGTGACCTTCGCCATGTTCCTGATGGCCGACGCCCTGGCGCGCATCCGTACGCGCCGCTGGCTGTTCCAGCGCAGTTGGCTCGGCTGGGGCGCGGTGCTGCTGCTGACCCTGTTTGGCCTGTACATACAGAACATGCGCACGGCGTTGGTGATTATCCTGGTCATGGCCGCGGCGGTATTCACGCCCTGGGTGTACCGCGCCGTACTGGGCGGTAAACGTTTCAGGCTGTGGCGGATTGCGGCGACGGTGCTGGGCCTGGTCGTCGTGGTTACGGTCGTGATGGGTTACGTGCAACGCGATCCGCGCTGGAAGACCTTCGGTGAAACCTTCCCGATCGCCTGGGACATTCAGTCGCACGATGCCTGGCTGGTGGTATGCGACTGGGAGCATGGGGCCGACTGCGTGCCGCGCCTGCCCAATGGTAAGCGCGTCGATATCTCCAATTACCTCCGTGTGGCCTGGCTGCATGCCTCGCTGGACGAGATCATCCGCCATCCTTTGGGTGTCGGCTATTCGCGGTCGGCCCTGGGTCATGCACTGAAGCTCGATTATCCCGGGCGGGATATCAGCGTAACGCGCGCGGAAAACAGTTTCTGGTCCATCGGGATCGGTGCGGGTATCCCCGGTTTGTTGTTGATGATGTCGCTGCTCGGCTATGCGGCCTGGGTCTGCCTTGAAAGGACGGTCAAGGGCGAGTGGATTTATTTTCCGGTCGCGTTGCTCGTTGCGAAGAGCGTTCTTGCCAGCTTTGCCAGATTCACCTTGTTCAACAACACCATGGAAATGCTGATGTTCGTGCTGGGCGCAGTCTGCGCAGCCTGGCTGGTACGCCAGTCTAGCCGTGGTCAGGATCAGACCGTGCCAGCAGCATCTCGTAAAGCCGGATAAGTTTTTCGCTCATCGCATCCAGGGTCAGCCCCGCCGCGATCTCGCGCATGGCCTCGCCGTGGCTGGCACGCAGTTGGGGGTCGCGCAGGGCCTGCAGACGGTCCGCCAGACCGGTGTAGTCCAGGGCGTCGCAGACCGCTCCGTTTTCCCCATCGCGAATCAGGTCGGCCGCACCGCATTGATAGCTGGTGACGATGGGCAGGCTGCTGGCCATTGCCTCCATGATGACGTTGGGGAACGGATCGTACAGGGTCGGCAGCGCCAGTACGTCGGCGGCACCGTAGAACGGCTCGGTCGCGGGTTGCGGGCCGGTAAAGTGCGCGCGGTCCGCAATGCCCAGCTTGGCCGCAAGTCTTCGATAATGCGGCAGTTCGCGATCCTTGCCCACCACCAGCAGATGGGCGTCGTCCGGCTGGCGGCTCAATGCGTCAAGCAGACCGTCCAGCCCCTTGCGGGCGAAGCCCGAACCGACGAACAGATAAAGGATTGCATCGTCCGGAACACCCCATTGTTCGCGCACGGCCTGACGGTGCGTTTCGCGCAAACGGGGATGAAAGCGTTCCGTGTCCACGCCGTTGTAGATCACGTGCAGCTTGTCCTCGGACACGCCGAAGAATTCGATGATCTCCCTGCGCACCATTTCCGAATTACAGATGACGGCCTTGAGGCGCGGACTGGCAAACAGCTGCCTTTCCGCATGCAGGGTATGGCGGTGATAGGGAGAGAGCGCCTGCAGCAGTCGCCCGCCCTGGCCGCGTAGCCGGGCGCGCTGGCGCAGCCAGCCGCGATGCGTGCCATCGCCGGCACGATAGAGGTCGCAGCAGGGCAGGCGCTCGTGCGATTGCACCAGTGCCTGCGGATGTTCGGCGACCAGCTGGCAGGCGCGGCGACCGAAGGCCCAGTCGCGCCACAGCCGGCCGATGTGAAAGGGGCGGCAGGGGATCAGTTCCACGCCCGCCTGAGGCTGCCATGCGCGGGCGATGACCGACAGCTGCACGCCACGCGCGGCCAGGGCGTCGAGGGCGCGTTCCAAAAAGCGTTCCGCGCCACCGAAGGGCGTGTACTTCTGGCGGATCAATAAAAGTTCGGGGCGGCGTTTCATGCGTCGAGCAGCTCCGCCAGCGCCTGTTCCACCTGCAGCGGATCGATATCCGTTGCGCTGGTTTCGCCGCGGCAAATGCGGTGCGGTACCTGCCAGGGGCCCCAGATGGCGGGGTCGGTGCAGCCGAACAGCGCGACCGTGGGTTTACCCAGCGCAGCGGCGATATGCAACGCGCCGCCATCCGGCGTGATCATCGCATCGACCTGGGCCAGCGCGCCGACCAGTGCGGGCAGCGTACGGGTCGGCATGGCCAGGGTCTGCGGCTGCCGTGCGTGCAGGCGCTGAGCCAGCCCGTCGTCACCGGGATGACGTGGGTCGTCCTCCGCGCCAGGTGCCCAGAACAGCGCTACGTCGTAACCGTGTTTCAGCAACGCCTCGATGAGCGCCGCATAGGACTGTTCGGGCCAGCGATTGCAGCGTTTGCGGCTGGAAAGCTGAATGCCGATCAGTGGGTGCGGACCGGCATTCGGCAATACGGGAACCTCGCCACCGGGTGCGGGTGCGGACAGTTTGAGCGGCCCCGCGGATCCTTCGACGCCCAACGGCTTGAGCAGCGAGAACACCCGTTCGGTGTGGTGCGTGCCTTCGAGTTCGGATGGTTTCAGCGGCAGATTGAATCCGGACTTTCGTTCGCCCTCGCCGACCACGCCGAGTCTGGCTCGGGCGTTGATGAAGCGCGCCAGGCGGCCGGTACGCGGATGAGGCACCGGGTTGGCGTGTATCAGCAGGTCGAAATGCTGGCGGCGCAGGTTCATGAACACGCGTGCTTCGTCCACCCAGGCGGCGATCCTGGGGCGGTCGCTGTGTTTGGCCTTGGTGTAACGGTATACGGCGTCGATGTCGGTATTCCCGGCCAGAATGGGGGCGTTGTAGCTGGTGGCCAGCACGGCGACGGTTGCCTCGGGCGACGCATGGCGGACGGCGGCGATCAACGGCGTGGTCAGCAACAGGTCGCCGATGTTGTCGCGCCGGATGATCAGGATGCGACGCGCGGACTCGAGCAGGCGAGGATCAGGCTGCATGCACGGCCTCGTTCAGAATCGCGACCAGCCGCTTGCCGCGGGCGGCCCAGGTGAACTCCCTGGCGCGCTCGCGCAAATGCCGGCCCATGGCAGCGGTCCGCTCCGGATTGTCGGTGAGCGTACGTATCGCCTCGGCCAGGGCGCGTGGATCCTGCGGCGGCACCAGCATCGCTTCGTCCGGTGAGAGGATTTCGCGGATCGAAGGCAGATCGCTGGCAACGACGGCGCAGCCGGCGCCCATGTATTCGAATAGTTTGAGGGGGGAGGTCCAGGCGCTGATCGAACCCGCCCGATTGGGCAGGACGGCGATGCACGCTCCTGCCAGCTCAGCCTGGATTTCGGCATGAGGTATCTGGGGTTTGAAGGTCACTTCGGCGTCGTCGGGCAGTTGCTCGCGCAGGCGGGCAATCTCATCCAGTGTGCCGCCGATAATGGTTACGCGATGCTGCGGCAGCCAGCGCGTAGCGGCGACCAGATCTTCGACCCCTTTCCAGCCGAACAGGCTGCCCGTGTAAATAATATGTTGCGCACTGGCAGGCCACGGTTTGTCCGTCGATATCGCTGGGAGATCGGCGCCGCTGTGCAGAATATCGAAGTCGCGGTCGATGCCGTGATGTTCGGCCAGCGCCGCGGCCAGCGCTTCGGAGATGGCGATGACCCGCGCGGCATGTCGTAGCACGAAAGATTCCATCCGAAGGAATGACTTGCGGTGCTTTTCCCTGGCGGAGAGCGCGAAGACCTCGTGCGCCTCGTAGATCACCGGAATGCCGGTTTTTGCCTTGAGCAATGCAAAGGCCGTCTTGAGATGACGGGTCATGATGGCATCAGGCGCGCAACCTTGTGCCTGTTCATGCCTGAGCCAGCCGACGAGCCGTTGATTGAAAAACCGGTTCGATTGCAAAGGCAGGATACCCAGCAAGCCGCTGGCGCGTCGCGACAGGGACAGCTTTTTCAGTTCCGAGCCGGGGTGTAATTCGTAGGCGCCGAGCGGGTCGGGTGCGCCGTCCTCGGGTGTATAGGCAAGGCTGACGTCCTGCCCCTCTTCGAGTAGCGAAGCCAGGGTATGCGCCACCTGTACCCCACGCGCGCGAGGCAGGGGCAGGGGTTCCGGAAATGCATAAAGTACATGCATGTATTTATGGCGCGGCGCTTGGGTTTTGAGGGAGAGCCAGGATGTCGCCATCCAGTGGTGCTTCCCAGTCGACGGGGAACATTAAGCTGGAGTCTTTTTTCGTTAAGTAAAAGGTTTGGTAATTCAAGCTCTTGAAGAAGTCGCGCAGCTCGTTTATTTTCTGTTCCGCTTCTTCTTGAGTAGGGAAGTTATTGGCTTCGTATTCAAAGAATATTGCAGGGTTATGTTGCGTGATCAGTTGGGTTGCTCCAGCCAACACGTCGTACTCAAATCCTTGTACATCTATTTTTATTGCGACTATGGGATTTTTTTCATTTTTATGTTGTTGGTCGAGGGTTACGATCTCTATTTCAATGAGGTCGTTATTCTGTTGCTTGTTCGACAGCCCATAGAATGAAGAAAGGCCAATGTCAGAGCCGGCGTTTGCATGAAACATTTGCCGGCCTGGCTTCGCGCCCGCGGCGAGCGTTTGAGTTGTTATATTGGATAATTTGTTGACTTCAATGTTCGATTTTAACCGTTTCAGTGCATGAGGGTTCGGTTCGTAGGCATAGACCTTGAGATGTTGGAAGGCCTTGGCTAAAGGGACGCAGTAAGATCCGACATTGGCGCCGATGTCCAGGATCGTGCATGGCTCGTCATGAACAAAATGAGCAAGGAGATCCAGGCCTTGTATATTGTTTGGCCTTCCCAGCAACATTCTGCGTTCCGTATGTTGATGGAGGCTGCAGTAAAAGAAGAATGTTTCACCCCGATAGTCATTAAGAACAAGCATATCGGAATCCGCGGTGTACTGATCGGCATCCTTGTTTGAGTAATACCACAGGTCGCGCGCATGCTTTTTCTTTGCAAGCCGGCGTAGATAATGTATCCGGTCTACCTGGCCGTATTTTTTTCTTATGCCCAGAGAATAAACTAGCTTTATAAGTTTCTTCATTAGCATGGTTGTTTTCTCAAGGCGTTGGGTGACATGGTCTTAACTATGGGCAAGGTAATGTGACAGTGTGCCGTTTGATGTGAAGAATGGTTAACGATGACTGGCATGCTCAATATTCAGTATGAGACTGTTTATTTGGTTGGCTCCGGCCATCCATGTGAATCGGTCCCGTACGGTCGTCAATGCGTCATCACTCAACTGCTTGCGTTGTTCAGAATTCTCGGACAGGAGAGCCACGGCCGATCGCCAGGCGTCGACGTCGCCCGGTGGCAGCAGCATGCCGTCGTGTCCGGAAGTGATGATCTCCAGCATGCCGCCCTGCGCGGATGCGAGTACCGGCAAGCCGCAGGCCATCGCCTCGATGACGGTGATCCCGAACGCCTCTTCGCCGACGGAGGGCTGGGCGAAGATGTCGGCCTGGTTCATCGCCGCGGGTATCTGTTGATGCGGCAGCGCCCCGGCCGCATGAACACGGGCCGATACGGACAATGATTCTGCCAGTTCCTTTAATTTTTCTTCATGCGGTCCATGGCCGACATAAACGTAATGCACATCGGGCAGGTCGGCGATAGCCTTGACGATGGTGTCGAGTCCTTTCCAGCCGACGATTCTGCCGACGGTCATGATCACCCGGGCATCAATGGGTATGCCGAGCGTGTCGCGCCATTGGGCGTCCTTGGGCGCGGGCTTGAACAACGCGGTGTCGACGCCGTTGTGGACGACGTGAAACTCCCGCGAATAGCGCTGGCCGTTTTGCCGGGCGGTGTATTCGCTGCAGGCGATAAAATGGTCGACGGCCCTGGCGAAAAAGCGGTCCGTCAAAAAGAAATCCGTGCCGCCGGTGTGAAAGAGTATTTGTCCTTTGTATCCCAGTTTTCTGAGCAGCCAGGCAAAAGGGAAGTCGTACGGCTTGACGATGACGATGGCATCAAAACCGGCCTTTAGTACGGGTTTTATTGTGTGCCTTGCGAACGAAAGGCGTTCCATGAGTTTTTTGAAGCGCGTGCCCAGGTTCCAGAAGCGGCTTCTTTCCCTGAATTCAAACAGCTCGAGTTTTAGCGGCGAGACGTCGTTCGGGTTTTCGCACTGCCCCGCGATCAGCGTCACCTCATGGCCGAGGCCGTTCAGCGCCTTCCCCATCTCGATGCAGTAGGTCTCTATGCCGCCGAGCTGATGGCCGGTGGTGACGTTGTAGATGGCGATCTTCATGATGCCGCCGGTTTGCCGATCACGTTATCGACGGCCTGCCATACGTTCTCCACCGTGATCAGGCTCATGGGCGAGGTTCTTTCGCATGCATCCCCGGTCAGCGGGTGTTCGATGACGGCGAGCGGGCCCTGGTGCTCGAGAGGGGCGAGGAGCCTGCCGGGATGAAAGCAGTGGTACAGGGCCACCATCGGGATGCCCAGGGCGCCGGCGATATGCGTAGGGCCGGTGTCGACGCCGAGGTACAGATCGAGCCGGTTCATCAGGGCGGCCGTCGCGCGCAGGCTCAACCGGCCGCAGGCGTCTATGGTCGAGCGGCCCGGCAGGGCGCGTTTGAATTCCTCGGCGCGATCCGACACATCCTTGCCGCCCAGGATGACGAAATACGCGTTTGGTTTCTCCGCGGCGATACGCTTCGCGAGCGCGATAAAGTTTTCCACCGGCCAATCCCTGTAGGCCTTGGTCGGGAAGCTGCCCATCTGTATGCCGATGATCGGCGCGGCATCGGCGGGAACATGCGCCGCCAGCCAGTGCGCGGCCTGTTCGCGTTCCGCCGCCGTGGGCCGGTACGCGAGACGCAGGTCGGCACTCGAGATGCCCACCGCGTCGGCCAGCAGCAGTCTTTCCTTGACGGCATGCATGGGCGCCGCCGGTTTTTCCACCGTCACATACAGCGCCTTGTTCAGTTCATCATCGTGCTGCCGGAAAGCGATCACGCGTCGGCTGGTGCGCAATGCAAAGCGAAGCAGGGCTGCGTCATGACCCAGCACGAACGCCGCGTCCCATCTCTTGCCGGTGCGCCCCCTGAGCCAGGCGCTTTTTTTGGTGAACGGCTGCAGCTCGTCGATGAAGTCGAGATTTTTCAGGATTTCCGCGCGGCCGGGATGGGCCACGCAGGTCAGGTGCGTGTTCGGTTGCGCCGTTTTCAAGGCTCTTAGCAACGGGGTGGCCAGTATGGTGTCGCCGATTCTGGCCACGTTGATGACCAGGATTCTGGCGCCGGGGCCGAACGGGATTTCGCGTTGCGCCGTTTGTGCGGAGGGCATGCCCACGTCTCAGGCGCCCCGCAGCCGCAGATAAAGCGGGCCCAGCCAGGGGCGGGTATAAAGCCGCATGCGGGCGCCGAACCAGTCGGCGCCGCGGTCCTTGACCACGATGCGGGGGATGGCCAGCGGGTCGCTCCCTTTGCGGGCCAGGCCGCGGGCGGTGGTGTACAGGGCCTCGAAGCCCGCTTCGCGCGCGGCCGGCACGTATCCCGGTTCGAAGTAGCCCCAGGGCCAGCACAGGTGCCGGCTGCGCCGGCCCAGTTGTTCGTACAGCTCGTGGTGGCTGCGCTGCAGGTCGTTCTGCACTGCCTGGATACGCTCCCGCTCGTCCGCGTGCTCCCGGTCCCAGCGTACGTGGCTGTGGGTATGGGAATGCACCTCGATGCTGCCCTCCGCCTCCATGGCCACGATCTCGGACCAGCGCAGCATGACCTCATCGGCGCGTCCTTCGGCAATGGCGTGCTTGCAGGCCTTGTGTCCGGGTGTTGCGGGCGGTTCACCCGGCTGACCGGCATGGGGGCGGGTCGCGCCGTTTCCGATCCAGCGCGTGACGGCGAAGATCACCGCATGCAGTCCCAGCTTCTGCAGCACGGGATAGGCGTGCACGTAATTGTCCAGGTAGCCGTCGTCGAAGGTGATCATCACGCTGCGTGCGGGCAGCGCCTGTTCGCCGCGCACGAAGCCGAGCAGTTCGTCCGCGCGAACCGTGTGATAGCCGCGCGTCTTCAGCCAGCGCATCTGCTGCTCGAAATGTTCGGGGCTGACCGTCACCAGCCCCGGCTCGGCCGTGACGTGGTGATACATCAGGACAGGGACGATGCGGGCGTTCATTGATGCTTGCCCAGCAGGGATTCGTACAGGTCTTCGAGTCTGCGGACCATCAGATTCTGGTCGTACAGTTCGCGCGCCCGGTAGCGGCCCTGTTCGATCAGGGTGAGGCGCAGGGTGTCGTCGTCGACCACGCCCTGCACGGCCGCGGCCAGGCCGTCGGTATCCTCGGCGGCGCACAGCACACCGGCTTCGCCCACGGCCTCCGGAATGCCGCCCACGTCGGAAGCCACGACGGGCACGCCCATGGCCATGGCCTCCAGCAGGGCGGTGCCGAGCGCCTCCATGTGCGAGGGCAGCACGAACAGGTTCAGGGCGTTGAGGATATCCGGCACGTCCGTGCGATGGCCGGTGAAGGTGACGCGGTCGCCCAGCTCGAGCTGTTCGGCCAGGGCGTGCAGGTTGTCCCACTGCGGTCCGTCGCCGGCGATCAGCAGGTGCAGGCGCGGATGGTCGGCGGCCAGGCGAGCGAAGGCCGCGAGCAGGTGGTGGTGCCCCTTGGCCTTGCGCAGCACGGCGATGATGCCGATCACGAACGCATCGGGCGCGATGCCGAACTCGGTGCGAATGTCCTTCAGGTCGTTGCGGTCGGGATCGAAGCGCTGCAGGTCGATGCCGGTCGGGATGCTCAGCACCTGATCGGCGGGTACGCCTTCGGAGACCAGGTATTCGCGCACCTGTCCGCTGACGGTCACCACCCGGTCGGCCAGCCTGGCGTAGACGAACGGACCGCCGATCGGGGTCTGCAGATGACGGGTGCGCACCACCGGGATGCCGGCCAGCCGCGCCGCCATGCCGGTCAGCCAGGCATCGCGCGAGCTGTGTGTGTGTACGACGTCCACCCGCTCGCGGCGCAGCAGCCGCGCGATGCCGAGAATCGTCACCGGGTTGAAGGCGTTGCGCATGCGTATCGTCGAGACGGGCACGTCCAGCGCCTCGGCGGGTGCGATGGACTTGGCGCCCGGCTGGCACAGGTACAGCGGGCGGAAACGGCTGCGGTCGATCAGTTCCAGTTCGCGCAGGATGCGCTTTTCCTGGCCGCCCAGGCCCAGCGAGGATTCGGTGTGCAATACGGTGATCATTTGCCGAGCGCCGCCTCCAGCACGGGCAGAACCTCTTCAGGATACAGGTGTTCCAGGCAGTCCGAGCGCTTGCTGCCGCCGCAGCCGTCCTCGCCGCAGGGCACGCACGACCACGGCTGCTGAATGACGTGATGCGGACCGGCGCTTTGCGAGCCGCAGCGCGAAGGATAAGGCGTATCGTCGCCCTGCCAGCCGTTCGGCCACGGGCCCCAGTCGAAGGCGCCGGAAGGGCCGAACAGGGCCACCACCGGCGTGCCCATGGCGGCGGCCATATGCATGGGCGCGGTATCCACGCCGAAGAACAGCCGCGCCAGGCCGCTTACCGCCGCGGTCTGCTTGAGGGTGAGCCGCCCGCCCAGGTCGATGGGATGCTGACGGCACAGGCGCATGATCTCGTCCAGCTTGGCGCGTTCGCGCTTGTCGGGGCCGCAGGTCAGCGCCACCTGCACGCCGAGGTGCTCGATGAGATGATCGATGACGGCCGCCATGGCGGTATCGGTCCAGCACTTGAAGAACCAGCGCGAGGTCGGGTGCACATGGACCAGCGGCCGGTCCGGCTGCCAGCCCGCCTCGCTCAGCAGCGTCCTGACCAACTGCCGGTCCGCTTCGGATACCGTCAGCTGTACTTCGGTCCGTGGCGGGCCCATTTCCTCTGGAAGAAGCTCCAGGTTGCGCATCACCGTGTGCAGCCTGCCGGGACGCGGTCGCACCGCCCGGGTCAGCAACAGGCGGCGGAACAGCTTGTCCTTGCCGGGGCGGAACGGTCCGCGGCGGCACCTGGCGCCCGACAGCCAGGCCGCGATCACCCCGCGGTCGCCTTCCGTGGTGGTGATGGCCAGGTCGAAACGCCGCGCGCGCAGTTCGCGGAAAAAGCGCAGCTGGCGCCGAAAGAAGGCGAAACGCGATTCCCCCTTCCCGCGCGACGGATAAACCAGCACCTCTTCGAGGTCGGGATGTCCTTCCAGCATGGCCTCCGTCCCCGCCTTGACCAGTGCCGTCACCCGGTTGTCGGGGGCGGCATGGCGCAGGGTGGAGACCAGCGGCGCGGTCAGCAGCACGTCGCCGATGTTGCGGAATTTGATGACCAGGATGCGCATGAATCAGTAAAACCGCGGCTCGTCGCCGGGCCGGTCCTTGAAGCGCCGGTGCAGCCAGAAATACTGTTCCGGTGCCTGCCGCACCCAGTCCTCGATGATCAGGTTGATGCGCGTGGCGTCGGCCTCGGGGTTCTCGCCCGGGAAATCCTCAAGCGGCGGGGAGATGGTCTGTACGTAGCTGCCGTCGTCCAGGCGGCGGGTGAAAAACGGCACCACCGGCGCACCGGTCATGCCGGAAAGGCGGGTGGTGGCCGTATTGGTGGCGGCGGGCACGCCGAAGAAGTCCGCGAACACGCTGCCCTTGTGGCCGAAGTTCTGGTCCGATGCGTACCACACGATCTTGCCGTCCCGGAGCGTGCGCAGCATGGTGCGCACGTCTTCGCGCCGAATCGGTCTGCCCCACAGCTGGGTGCGCTTGGTGATGATCAGGTGCTCCAGCACCGGATTTTCGTTCTGGCGGTACAAGGCGGCCATGGGCAGGTCGGGCGCCTGCAACGCCAGGAAGCGGCCGCCCATCTCCAGGGTGGTGAAGTGCGCGGACAGCAGGATCACGCCCTTGCCCTGCGCGAAGGCCTCGCGCAGGTGTTCCAGGCCTTCGATGTGCACCAGGCGTTTCATGCGCCGGTCGGAGGCCCACCACGCCATGCCCAGTTCGAAGACGCCGATGCCGACGGATTCGAAATGCCGGCGCAGCACGTGTTCGCGCTCCTCCGCGCTCAGTTCGGGAAAACACAATTCGAGATTGATGCGCGCGATGCGTGCGCGGCGTTTGCCGAGCAGCAGGAACAGCCGGCCGATGCCGCGGCCCAGCGCCAGCTGGACGCGAAAAGGCAGCAACAGCAGCAGCCGCAGGAGGCCGACAATGAGCCAGACCGGCCAGTGGCGCGGATGCAACAGCGCGGGTTGGAACGATGCTTTTGACACAAGATACAACTGCTTAGCCCAAACGCCGAATTTTACTGGACCGGGGCGGGGAGGGACAGGGAAACCAGTGGTGCTGTGCTATTATGCGCGCCGATTACGGGCTAACCCATGAAACTCCAGATCCCTGATTACACCCGCGCCCGCGTCCTGGTGGTCGGCGACATCATGCTCGACCGCTACTGGCACGGCGACACCTCGCGTATCTCGCCGGAGGCCCCGGTGCCGGTGGTGCATGTCGGCGGTGCGGAAGAACGTCCCGGCGGCGCCGGCAACGTGGCCCTCAACATCGCCGCCCTGGGCGGTCATGTCACCCTGGTCGGCATGGCCGGCTATGACGAGGCCGCCGACAGCCTGGAACGCCTGATGAACCAGGCCAGCGTCGACTGTCGCTTCGTGCGGGTCGAGGGTCAGCCCACCATCACCAAGCTGCGTATCCTGAGCCGCCATCAGCAGCTCATCCGGCTCGATTTCGAGGGCGGTTTCGCCGCGGCCGACCATCAGGCCCTGGGCAGCACCTTCGAGCGTGCCCTGGACCAGGCCGACGTCGTGGTGCTGTCCGACTACGGCAAGGGCACGCTCAAGCCGATACGCGAGCTGATCCGCCTGGCGCGCGAACGCGGCCTGCCGGTGCTGGTCGATCCCAAGAGCAACGACTTCGCCGATTATCACGGCGCGACCCTGGTGACCCCCAACCTGCGCGAGTTCGAGGCGGTGGTCGGACCGGTGGGGGATGACGAGGAGCTGCTGGTACAGCGCGGCATGGAGCTCATGGCCCGCCACGCCCTGGAGGGCCTGCTCATCACCCGCAGCGAGCGCGGCATGACCCTGCTGCGCACCGGCGAGGAGCCCCTGCACCTGCCCACCCGCGCGCGCGACGTGTTCGACGTCACCGGCGCGGGCGATACCGTGATCTCGGTGCTGGCCGCCTCCATGGCCGCCGGCGCCAGCGAGCCGCAGGCGACGGTCTTCGCCAACACGGCCGCCGGCGTGGTGGTCGGCAAGGTCGGCACCGCCACCGTGAGCGTGGCCGAGATCCGTCGTGCCCTGCAGGAAGACGAAAACGCCCTGCGCGGGGTGATGACGGAAGAGCAACTGCTCGAGACCGTCGAAGACGCGCGCGCGCACGGCGAGCGCATCGTCATGACCAACGGCTGCTTCGACATCCTGCACGCCGGCCACGTCGCCTATCTCAACCAGGCCCGGTCGCTGGGCGACCGCCTCATCGTGGCGGTGAATACCGACGAATCCGTGCGCCGGCTCAAGGGCGAGACACGGCCGGTCAATCCGGTGGAGCATCGCATGACGGTGCTGGCCGCCCTGCAGGCCGTGGACTGGGTGGTGCCGTTCGGGGAGGACACGCCCGAACGCCTGATCTGCGCGGTCAATCCCGATTTCCTGGTCAAGGGCGGCGACAACGATCCCGACAAGATTCCCGGCAACCGCTGCGTGCGCGAGGCGGGTGGCGAGGTCGTGGTGCTCTCTTATATAGAAGGTGTGTCCACCACCGGTACCATCGCGCGGATTCAAAGCAGGCCGCGGGAAGATTGAGAGTGACCAGCGAGGCACAGGTCGACGTAGCCATTGTCGGCGGTGGAATCGCCGGATTGTGGCTGCTGGCCCGTCTGCGTCACGCCGGGTTCTCGTGCGTGCTGTGCGAAGGGCATGCCCTCGGCCCCGGTCAGACCGTGGCCTCGCAGGGCATCATCCATGGCGGCACCAAGTATTCCCTCACGGGCAAGCTGAGCGGGGCCGCCGAGGCCATCGGCGCCATGCCCGGCATCTGGCGCGCCGCCCTGCAGGGGCAGGGCGAACCGGATCTCAGCCGGGCCACGATTCTTTCCGAACATCAGTACCTGTGGACCACCGAGTCGCTGGGTTCGAAGCTCACCGGTTTTTTTGCGGGCAAGGCGATGAAGGCGCGTATGCAGCCGCTGCAACGCGACCGGCATCCCGAACCGTTCGCCGAGCGCGCCTTTCACGGCAGCCTCTATCAGCTCGACGAGCCGGTGCTCGACACGCGAACCCTGCTCAGCGCCTTCAGTGACGCGTATGCCGACAGCTTGCTGCATATCGATCCGAATGCGGTCAGGCTCGAGATAGGCGACGACGGGGTACGCATGGCGGTGCGCGCGCCAAGCGGCGAGCAACTGAGCCTGCGGGCGCGACGCGTGATCCTCACCGCCGGGGCGGGCAACGAAGCACTGGCCCGCGCCCTGCCGGCCGCTGCCGCACCCATGCAGCGCCGCCCGCTGCAGATGGTCATGGTGCGCGGCGAACTGCCCGCGTTGTACGCCCATTGCCTGGGCGTCAGCGCCAATCCGCGTGCCACCATCACCAGCAACCGCGACCGCGCCGGGCGACAGGTCTGGTACGTCGGCGGGCAGGTAGCCGAAATCGGCGCCAACCGCACCCACGACGAACAGCTTCATGCCGCGCATGCGGAACTGGCGGAGATCCTGCCCTGGGTCGATCTCGCCCATACCGAATGGGCCACGTTGCGGGTCGACCGCGCGGAGGGCCGCCAGCCCGGCGGGCATCGGCCGGACCTGCCCGTCCTGAACTGGTCCGGCCCGGTCGGCGTGGCCTGGCCGACCAAGCTGGCCCTGGCTCCGCGTCTGGCCGAGATGGTCATGGACGGGCTGGGACTGGATACGCCCACGCAGGCAGAGGGACTGCCGGGACTGGATGAATGGCCGCGCCCCGAGGTTGCCCCCTACCCGTGGGACGTGGAGGGCCGCACATGGAGCTGAGGCCGTTGGGCAGCACCGGCATGCAGGTCAGCGTCCTGGGGTTGGGGACAGTCAAGATCGGCCGCAACGAGGGCGTGAAATATCCCAGTGGTTTCGAGCTGCCGGACGATGCCGAGGTGCGCGACCTGCTGGCCCTGGCGCGCGAGCTGGGCATCAACCTCATCGACACCGCGCCCGCCTACGGCACCAGCGAGGAACGTCTCGGCAAGCTGCTGCCCGACACCGGCGACTGGATCATCGTCAGCAAGGTGGGCGAAAGCTTCGAAGACGGGCAGTCGAGCTTCGACTTCAGCGCCGCGGGAACCCGCGCGAGCATCGAGCGCAGCCTCAGACGCCTGGGTCGCGATTACATCGATGCGGTGCTGGTGCACTCCGACGGCGACGACATGCGCATCATTCATGAAGAGCCGGTGCTGGAAACGCTGGACAGGCTCAAGCAGGAAGGTCTGATCCGTGCTTATGGCATGTCCACCAAGACCGTCGAAGGCGGTCTGTGGGTGGTGGAGCATTGCGACATCGTCATGGCCACCTGCAATCCCGAATACACCGATGAGCTGCCGGTGCTCGAGGCTGCCGCCACCCACCACAAGGGTGTGCTGATCAAGAAGGCGTTCATGAGCGGTCATCTGCATCGCCTGGAGGGCGGCGATCCGGTCGAGACCTCGCTGCGCTTCGTCTTCTCCCAGCCCGGCGTGAGCAGCGTGGTGCTGGGCACCATCAATCCCGAACATCTCAAGTCCAACGCATGCGCATCCTGTATAGCCTGCTGCTTTATCTGCTGACTCCCCTGGTGATTGCGCGCCTGTACTGGCGCGGTCGCGCCAATCCCGATTATCACCGCCGCATCGCCGAACGTTTCGCGCATTACCCGCGGCTGCCCAACGTGCCGCGCATCTGGGTGCATGCCGTTTCGGTGGGTGAGGTCATCGCCAGTACGCCGCTGATCCGCCGTCTGCAGTCGGAATTCCCCGGCCACCGCATCCTGGTGACCACGACCACGCCTACCGGTTCGGCTCAGGTCCGGCGGCTGTTTCACGACAGCGTGGATCACTGCTATCTGCCCTACGACTTGCCGCACGTGGTGCGCCGCTTCCTGCGCAAGACGCGCCCGCTGATCGCCGTGATCATGGAAACCGAGCTCTGGCCCAACCTGTTTGCCGCCTGCGCCCGGCGCGACATCCCGCTGATGATCGCCAATGCCCGTCTGTCCGAGCGGTCCGCGCGCGGTTATGCGCGCTTCGCTTCGCTCACCCGCCGCACCCTCTGGCACATCAGTCACATCGCGGCGCAGGGCAAACAGGATGCGCAGCGCTTTCTGGAGCTGGGCGCGCCAGGCGAGCGGGTGCAGCAGACCGGCAACATCAAGTTCGACATCTCGGTGCCGGAGGAACAGGTCGCGCAGGGACAGGCATTGCGCGAAGGTCTGGGCAGCCGGCCGGTGTGGATTGCCGCCAGCACCCATGCGGGTGAGGACGATATCCTGCTCGACGCGCATCACCGCGTGCTCGAAAAACTGCCCGATGCCTTCCTGATTCTGGTGCCGCGCCATCCGGAACGCTTCGATGAGGTCGCCGCGCTGTGCAGGGAGCAGGGCCTGCGTTCCATGCGGCGCAGCACCGGCGCCGCATGCGCCCCGGATACCCAGGTGCTGGTCGGCGATACCCTGGGCGAACTGCTGGCTCTGTATGCCGCGGCGGACGCGGCCTTCGTCGGCGGCAGCCTGATTCCCATCGGTGGACACAATCCGCTCGAGCCCGCCGCGCTCGGCCTCCCGGTGCTGACCGGTCCGCACATCTTCAACTTCAACGAGGTCTATGCGCGCCTGTTTCAGGCCGGCGCCGCGGTGCACGCCGACGATACCGTCGCCATCGCCGCCTGGCTGGAAGACCTGCTCACGGATGACGACAAGCGACGTCACATCGGGGAAAGCGGGCGTCAGGTGGTCGAATCCAATCGGGGCGTCACCGAACGGTTGCTTGGCATAATCCGCGAGTTGCTGGAAGGCCCGCCGGGCTGACTCCTGTGCGGCCGGGCCCGGTCCGATTCCAACGGCCTGCCACCTGCCGCCGTTTCTTGGCGGCAAATCCCCCCTCCCGGCGCCGTCAATATCCCTGAACAGGATGTGGTCATGGCCCTGTGGCACCGCGAATTCCGCGTCCGGTAAATATTTTTTTCATCGAACTTGATCTGTTTCAATGCGGTCGGACGTAATTTCTGATCTGTATTTTTCCTTTAAATTTAATGGCTTAGCGTAAATCGGCCTGCTAACCCGTTGTCATTTAAGGGATTTCTTATGCTCGAATATTAAATTTTTATGGAATTCTTATCGGCCGCGCATATCAGACCCGTTCGAGGTTTGAAAAAACCGGGTTATCGGCGGAATTGAACCAGGCGGCCGAAGCGGCGGCGCGGGGCAATAAGCCAGCCATCACCAACCTGAGGGGGCGGTGTTGGTGTCACTTCAGCACGCGTGTCTCGAACGGTTTTGCCCGCCCGCGGGCGAATCCGGATGCGGCGCGCTGCACATGCGCATGGATGCCTGACCCGGGCGACTACACAGACTCCAAGGCTGAAGCCAACGGGCTGGCGGGAATCCGTCGTTGTGCAGACGGAACCGCCGTAATTAACGGACTTGGCGAATGGGGCTGTGGGATGAGCGGCAAGTACACCCTGAAGTTTTAAACGCGCAGTTGTTACGCCGTTGTTGCTCAGTGCATGACGAAAACCGGATCGTTGGGGAACGGTACGGTGATGTTGGCGGCCCTGACGCCGTTAGCCATTTGGTCATCAATCTCACAGCAGAACACGAGTTGCCCCATTCGCTCCTTCACGCGTTTAGAGGAAGGCGACTGATGACGAGATGGCAGGTTTTCCCGCGTATGACACGCATGCTCGCACTGTTTCCGTTGCTGTTGTTGAGCGGTTGCAGTGATAAGCACTACTGGCTGTTCGATCCCAAGGGGCCGATCGCCAGCGCAGAGCTGCACTACATGATTCTGGATGTGCTGGTGATGCTGGTCGTCATCATTCCGGTGACCGCGTTGACCATCTGGGTCCTGTGGCGCTACCGCGCCGCGGCGCAGGCCCGGCACGAACCCGGTTGGGCGCATTCCAACGTGCTGGAGTTTGTCGTCTGGGGCGTGCCTCTGGTGATCGTCGCGATACTCGGCTATTACTCCTACGTCGGCATCCACGCCGTGAATCCCTACGGTCCCGAGGTCCTCGCCAAGAAGAGCGTGGTCGAAACCACGCGGCAGGGCATCGCGCCGCTCGAGGTCGATGTGATCTCAACCGACTGGCAGTGGCTGTTCGTATATCCCAAGCTGCATATCGCCAGCGCCAACGAACTGGTTGTGCCGACCCACGTGCCGGTGCACTTCCGCCTGACCTCGACCACCGTCACCAACAACTTCTTCATTCCCCAGCTGGTGGGCCAGATCTACGCCATGCCCGGCATGCGCACCAAACAGGCGATGATCGCCGATCACACGGGCGAGTATCACGGCCTGGCGGCGACGTTGAGCGGTCCGGGCTTTTCCTGGATGGACTTCAAGGTCAAGGCGCTGAACGAACAGCAGTTCGGGCAATGGGTGGCCGGCGTGAAGGGCGCCAAGGCGCAGCTGACCTACGCCGCATTCGACAAATTCGCCCAGCCCACCGTGAACACCAGCGGCAAGAGCGTGTATTTCGCGAACGTCCAGCCCGGTCTGTTCAAACATGTGATCCAGGAGGTCAAGGCGGGCAAGGTCTATCCGACGCCCTATGCCTTCACGGAAAACATGCAGGCACCTGAATTCACCGAACGCACCAACTAAGAACGGAGTACAACCATGCTTGTGAACCTCCAAGGGCCATGGGATCCGATCTTCGGGCGCCTCGGCCTTATTCTCCAGTATCAGTACAACAACCCCGTCATCTTTTTCGCCTTCGAGCTGTCCCTGGTCGGCGGCGCCATCGCCCTGTTCTGGCTGACCTGCGCGGGCAAGTGGCGCACGCTGTGGAGCGACTGGCTCACCACCGTGGATCACAAAAAGATCGGCGTGATGTACATCATCGTCGGCCTGGTGATGCTGTTCCGCGGCTTCTTCGACGCGGTGATGATCCGCACCCAGCAGGCCATGGCCGTGGGCGCCAGCTCGCCGGGCTTCATGGGCGCCGCGCACGGTTACCTGCCGCCGTATCATCTGGATCAGGTATTCACCGCGCACGGCATGATCATGATTCTGCTGGCGGTGACGCCGATCCTGGTCGGCATCATGAACATCGTCGTGCCGCTGCAGATCGGCGCGCGCGACATGGCCTATCCCTATCTCAACGCGCTCGGCCTGTGGCTGACGGTCTCGGCCGCGGCGCTGGTGATGATCTCGCTGTTCGTCGGCGACTTCTCGCACGCCGGCTGGGTGGGGCTGATACCGCTCACGGAGCTGCCGTACAGTCCGGGGGTCGGGGTGGACTACTGGATATGGTCTATCCAGATCGGCAGCGTGGGCACCACGCTGGGTGCGGTCAACCTGATCGCCACCATCATCAAGATGCGCGCGCCGGGCATGACCTGGGGCCGCGTGCCGGTGTTCAGCTGGACCACCCTGGCGACCAACATCATCGCGCTGACGTCCTTCCCCGTGCTCGGCGTGACGCTGGCGCTGCTCACCTTCGACCGCTATCTCGGCACGCACTTCTTCACCGCCAGCCTCGGCGGCGACCTGATGATGTACACCAACCTGTTCTGGATCTGGGGTCACCCGGAGGTGTACTTCGTCGTGCTGCCGGCCTTCGGCATGATCTCCGAGATCGTCCCGACCTTCTCGCAAAAGACTCTGTTCGGCTACGTCACCATGGTGGTCGCCTCCATGGCCATCGCCGCGGTGTCCTGGAGCGTGTGGTTGCATCACTTCTTCACCATGGGTGCCGGCCCCAACGTCAACGCCTACTTCAGTATCGCCACCATGCTGGTCGGCATCCCCACCGGGGTGAAGGTGTTCAACTGGCTGTTCACCATGTATCGCGGACGTCTGCGTTTCGACACCCCGATGCTGTGGGCGATCGGCACCATCTTCCTGCTGATCAGCGGCGGCATGACCGGCATGATGCTGGCGGTGCCCGCGATCAACTACATCGTGCACAACAGCGTGTTCGTGATCGCGCACTTCCACAACATGTTCCTGCTGGTGGCCTACGCCGCGTTTGCCGGCGTCACCTTCTGGTTCCCCAAGGTGTTCGGCTTCAAGCTGGATGAACGTCTCGGCAAGCGCTTCTTCTGGTCCTTCACCCTGGGCTCGATCATGGTGTTCATCCCCATGTACATCCTCGGCTTCATGGGTATGACGCGCCGCCTGGACTACATCTCGCATCCGGCCTGGTATCCGCTGATCCTGGCGGAGCTGGTGGGTGTCGGCTTCTATGCCGTGTCGGTGTTCTTCTTCCTGGCGCAGGTCGTGGTCAGCATCCGCAACCGCCACGACCTGCGGGTCGGCGCGGATGCCTGGGGTACCTCGCGCAGCCTGGAGTGGGGCACGCATTCGCCGGTGCCGTTCTACAACTTCGCCGTCACGCCCATGGTGCATGCACGTGACGAGTGGGCCTGGCGCCGGGAGAACAAGCTGGACAGCCTCAAGCCCGATCATTACGTGGACATTCACATGCCCAAGAACACCATGGTGCCGCTGATTCTCGGCATGCTGTCGCTGGTGCTCGGCTTCGCCCTGATCTGGCGCATCTGGTGGCTGGCCGGTCTCAGCTTCCTGGCCATCATCGTCGCCATCGTCGTCCGCTCCTTCGAGAAGGATACGGGTTACATCATTCCCGCCGCCGAGGTTGCCGCCATGGAACAGGATTACCTGGACCGTGCACGCGAAGTCGAATCGGCCGGCGAGAAGGTCGGTGGCGGCGCCGTGGGCGGCGGTGTGCCGGCCGCGTCGCGGGCGCCGTGGAACAAACTCAAGGGCGACTGAACGCTTCCCGCCGTTCCCCGACGCAGACACGCCGGGGAACGCGCAGGGATAGGAACCGGTTGTTTATTGTCAAAGCTTACGTTTGGAGTAGCGAATCATGAGTTCACACAGCGCAGAGACCGTCGATCCCGGCAATGCCTCGCTCTGGGACTACGAGCACCACGGCCACGATGTGATTTCGACCCGAACCCTCGGGTTCTGGCTGTACATGATCAGCGACGCGATGATCTTCGCGGCGTTGTTCGCGTCCTACGGCGTCTACGTACACCACACTGCAGGCGGCCCGACGGCCCGGGACATCGTCCATCCCCTGTACGCCTTCTGGGAAACCCTGGTGGTGTTCTCCAGCGTGTTCGCCTACGGCCTGGCGATGAACTCGCTCAAGCACGGCAGTCAGTCGGGCGTGCTGTTCTGGCTGTTCGTCGCCTTCGCGCTGGGCGTGGTCTTCATCGGCATGGATACGCATGAGTTCGTCGACCTGGTGGCCCAGGGCGCCGTCCCGGCGCGCAGCGGATTCCTGTCGGCCTACTGGACCATCGTCCTCACCCACGGCGTGCACATGGTGTTCGGCCTGATCTGGATGATCGTCATGCTGATCCAGGTCGCCACTGACGGCTTCAAGGGCGACATCGTCTACCGGCTGCTCAACCTCAAGCTGTTCTGGCACTTCCAGGCCGTGATCTGGGTGTGCGTGTTTTCCTTCGTCTATCTGAGGGGTGCCATCTGATGTCCCACGATAATCACGATCCGCTCGATCATCCCGAGGTCAAGATCGCCAGCGCGCGCGGTTACTTCATCGGCTACGCGTTCGCCGCGGCGATGATGTTCATCTCGCTGGGCCTGGTGCGCAGCCACGCCATGTCGCCGGCCGGGCTCGCCACGACCATCACCCTCATCGCCCTGGTGGCCGTGCTCGCGCAGCTCTACTTCCTGTTCAAGCTGGACCTGTCGGAAAGCCAGATCTGGCACACCGTGGCCTTCGCCTTCACCGTGCCGCTGTTCGTCATGGCGGTGGGGCTGACGCTGTGGATGTTCCACACCCTGGCGGCGCGCACCATGCTGCCCGGCATGGGGATGTAACCGGCATGCGCAAACCCCAGACCGCTGAGGCCATGGGCGTGGAGCCCTCCCCGGAGATGCAGTACGCCGTGGAGGGCGAGATGACCCTCACGGTGCGCATCGTGGCGATGGGCATCGCCGGCATGGTGGTGCTCGCCATCGTGCTGGGTATCTGGCGCGGCATTACCAGCCCGCTGCCGGGCAAGGGCGCCATCGTCGACGGATTGATGGTCGCCGAGGTGTTCTTCTCCATCGCGCTGATCCTGCTCGGCAGTATCGTCGAGGGCTTCGGTTATGGCCTGTCGCTGGGCACGCGCTGGCCCTACACGCGCAACATCGTCGTGCTCATGCTGCGCGGCGACCCGGAGGCGGCGCACCGCGTGCTCGCCACGGCGGTCGGCTTCACCGGTCTGGGACCCGGAGGCGGCGCACCGCGTGCTCGCCACGGCGGTCGGCTTCACCGGTCTGGCGCTGGCCATTCTGCATCCGGACATCATGACCTTCACCGGTCTCGGCCTGATCATCGCCACGGCATTGTTCGGCATGGGCACGCTGTACGTGCTCGCCGGTCGCGCACCGGCCTTCGTGCACGGCACGCACGGTCTGCTGGCCTATCTGGTGTTCATCACCTACCTGATGGCGCTGAACTACCCCGGCGCGCATCTGCTGCCGTACCTGGCGGACACCTTCGCGCTGCACGCGGTGCTGTTCGCCATCTTCATGGGCGGCATGGTCACCGGGCAGCGCGGCTTCGGCAAACCGATCGAGGCCTTTTTGCACCCGCAGCGCACGGCGCAGTGGATCTTCGTCGTGCACGGCCTCGCGGCCCTGGGCGTCGTCGGCACCCTGGGCTGGCTGAGCGCGGCCTATCCGGTTGCCTTCGGTCTGGTGCTGGTGCAGGCGGCGGTGGGCTTTTTCCTGTTCCACGCCGTCAACCTCAAGCCCAAGTCACCGGGC
>JARRKE010000024.1 GCA_037388465.1 Gammaproteobacteria bacterium | reverse complement strand
GAAATCGAAAAACTGCGTCGCGGCCAATCCGCGACCCTGAAGGCCGTTCTGGCCATCAATGTCGCCATGCAGCACAGCGCGAAGCCGACCCACACCGGCTGAGTCGGCAGTCCCTACAGATACCAGCTCTCCGCTACTTCACTCGCCGGCAGCGGGCGGACCTGCAGCTTGCGCGCTTCCTCACCCTGTGGGGTGATGGCCACTTCCACGTTCTCGGCGTTCTTTCCCTGCGAAAACCTTGCGGTAATGCGCGCCGCCAGCATCAGGTCTTCGGCGCTGAGGTCATGTCCGTCGATCAGCACCAGGGGTCCGCCGTGGCTCAGGGTGCGGATATGGGTGAAGAGCTTGCGGTAGCCTTCTAGGAAATTGTTCTCGCCTTCCTCGCGGGAGACGATGAGCTTGAAGTTGTCGCGCGGGCGCAGGTGGCGCCCGACCTTGAGCAGCATGATGTCGTCGAGCTCGTAGTCCTTGCTGCCACGGTGCTGCCAGAGGTCGGCCAGTTTCTGCGCGTACTGCTCGTTGGTGAGAAAGCAGCAGCCGCCGGCCGGCTGGGCGTATTCCTCGATGCCGAAGCGTTCGGCCAGCGCCATCTGCGGCTTGCGGGAGCGGCCGCTGAAGTCGTGCAGTTTTTCGCGATCGACCCAGCCCTCGCGCTCGGGCAGGGTGGGGCGCAGGTTCTTGGCGCACAGCGGGCGCAGCAGGCGGTCGTCGGCGCCGGATTCACGGGCGACGATGGGCATGGTGTCCTTGCGCTGCGACATGGGGCGCTGGCCGATGACCTCGCCGGTGATGATGAAATCGAAGCCGTTGGCCTGCATCCATTCCCGGGCCTTGTTGACCATGAACACCTTGCAGTCCAGGCAGGGGTTCAGGTTGGCGCCATAGCCATGCTTGGGATTGATGACGACGTCCTTGTACTCCTCGACGATGTCGACGATGTGCAGCTTGATACCCAGCTGCTCGGCCACCCACAGGGCGTTGTTGCGCTTGGGCTTGTCGCGGTCCTGCTTGCGGATGGCATGGGTGTGGCCCTCCACGCAGAAGCCGGTGAAGAAATTGATGCCCTCGACGTGAATGCCCTGCTCCATGACGGTGCGGGTGGCGAGCATGGAATCCAGTCCGCCGGAGATCAGGGCGACCGCTTTGCGTTGTACTGCCATAGGTTTACTGCTCGTATGCGTATGCCGGTGAATAGGCCCGGTCCGTGCTGTTATGACCGAGCAAAGGGGTGGGGATTTTAGCAGCCTGCCGCCAAAGGGGCACGTCCGCTGGATGGTTGCCTCAGTGGCGTTTGCGGCTCACCGAGCGTGCCGGCAGGCTGCCGGTGTGCCGGCGCAGGGTCTGCAGCGCATAGGCGCTGCCGGTCTCGGACCAGAAGTCGAGCGCCTCGGCGGCGGTCAGGGCCGGCGCGCCGCCCAGATTGCGCAGGGCATGCAGCACCTCTGTCAGGCTCAGAAAGGCCTCAGCCAGACGCTGAAACAGCAGGGCCGCCGAGGCTCGCAGCTGTTCGCCGAGATCGCGGTACGCGGCCCGGCCCAGATCGACGAAATAGCCCACCTGTACCTGGCGGCGGGTCGCCTGCTGGGGGAACAGCCCGGCCAGCAGCAGGCAGTGATCGCCCACGGTCTGCAGGGCATCGCCGCGCAGGGCGCCGGTATTCTGCAGGGCGGACAGGTAGTCCAGCGCCATGCGCCGCTGCAGCCCTTCGGTGTCCCGGATATGGCGCTGCAGGGTCAGCACCAGGTAGGCCTCGATATCGTCCGGCAAGTTGCGGTTGGCTTCGCTGCTGGCCTCGCGGACGACGTGCTGCCACTGGGCCACGGCGGTGGGTTCGAGGATCATGTCGCTCATAATGCCTCCCGATCTGGACTCGACGCAGTCGGCGTTCCGGCAATACGCCGGAGTGCCCCTTAAAGTTTTTATTAGCAGGTTGCGTGCCGAACGCCAGTGCGTGCCTTTGGTCAGGCTGCCCGCGGCGGTATACTTGCGGACCTTTTAGCCCCGGCAGCGGCGCCAATGTCACGCTACGACGTATCGACCTTTCAGAATCTGATCCTCGCGCTCCAGGACTACTGGTCCGGGCAGGGCTGTGTCCTGCTCCAGCCCTATGACATGGAAGTGGGCGCGGGCACCTTCCATCCGGCCACTTTTTTGCGTGCCGTGGGCCCCGAGCCGTGGCGCGCGGCCTATGTGCAGCCATCGCGCCGTCCCACCGACGGCCGTTACGGCGAGAACCCCAACCGTTTGCAGCACTACTACCAATTCCAGGTGGTGCTCAAGCCCTCGCCGCAGGAGATTCAGCAACTCTACCTGGGCTCGCTCGAGGCGCTGGGCATCGACCCGCTGGTGCACGACATCCGGTTCGTGGAGGACAACTGGGAATCGCCCACCCTGGGCGCCTGGGGGCTGGGCTGGGAGGTCTGGCTGAATGGCATGGAGGTGACGCAGTTCACCTATTTCCAGCAGGTCGGCGGCCTGGACTGCCGGCCCGTGACCGGCGAGATCACCTATGGTCTGGAGCGCATCGCCATGTACCTGCAGGGCAAGGAGAGCATTTACGACCTGACCTGGACCGACGGCCCGCAGGGGCGCGTGACCTACGGCGACGTGTACCACCAGAACGAGGTGGAACAGTCGACTTACAACTTCGAGCAGGCGGACACGGCAGTGCTGTTCCGCTGGTTCGATACCTGTGAGACGGAAAGCCAGCGCATGATCGAGGCCGGGTTGCCGCTGCCGGCCTACGAGCAGATGCTCAAGGCCTCGCACACCTTCAACCTGCTGGACGCCCGGCATGCCATCTCGGTCACCGAGCGCCAGCGCTACATCCTGCGCGTGCGCCAGCTGGCGCGCGCCGTGGCCGAGGCGTACTACGCCGCGCGCGAAGCGCTGGGCTTCCCCATGCTCGAAGGAGGTGCGCAATGAGCGCCCGCATCGAGCATCACGACCTGCTCATCGAGATCGGCACCGAGGAGTTGCCGCCCAAGGCGCTGAAGACCCTGCGCGACGCGTTCCGCGACGGTGTACTGCAGAGCCTGAAGCAGGCCGGCCTGAGCCACAAGGGCGAGGAGGCGTTCGCGGCGCCACGCCGCCTGGCATTGCTGGTGCACTCCGTGCAAAGCCGCCAGAAGGACGCCGAGGCGACCCGGCGTGGTCCGGCCGTGACGGCCGCCTTCGACGGCGACGGCAAGCCGACCAAGGCCGCCGAGGGTTTCGCCCGTTCCTGCGGCGTGAGCGTGGACCAGTTGGAGACCGAGGAAACCGACAAGGGCGCCTGGCTGGTGCACCGCAGCCTGGAAAAGGGCCAGCCGGCGGTGGATCTGATTCCGGGCATCGTGGAACAGGCCCTGGCCGGCCTGCCCATCCCCAAGCGCATGCGCTGGGGTGCCGGCGAGGCGGAATTCGTGCGCCCGGTGCACTGGGTGGTGCTGCTGTTCGGGGACGCGATCATCGACGCCGAGATTCTGGGCGTGCGTGCCGGGCGCGAGACCCGCGGTCACCGCTTCCATCACCCGCAGGCCCTGTATCTGGACGAGCCGGCCGCCTACGCGCCGCTGCTGGAAACCGAAGGCAAGGTGGTGGCGTCCTTCGATGCCCGCCGCGAGGCGATCCTGGCCCAGGTCCAGGAGGCGGCACATGGCGTCAAGGGCAGGGCCCGCATCGATGAGGACCTGCTCGACGAGGTGGCCGCGCTGGTGGAATGGCCGGTGGCCGTGACGGGACGGTTCGAGGAGAGCTTCCTCGAGGTGCCGCACGAGGCTCTGATCTCCACCATGCAGGACAACCAGAAGTACTTCCCGGTGGTCGATGACAAGGGCCGGCTGCTGCCGTACTTCGTCACCGTCGCCAACATCGAGAGCGACGACCCCGACAAGATCCGCGAAGGTAACGAACGGGTCATCCGCCCGCGCTTCGCGGATGCGGCGTTCTTCTGGGACCAGGATCGCAAGCAGCCCCTGGCCGAGCATCGCGAATCGCTCAAGAGTGTGGTGTTCCAGAAAAAGCTGGGCACCCTGTACGACAAGAGTGAGCGGGTCGCCAGGCTGGCCGAGTTCATCGCATTGGAAATCGGCACCGAGCCCGATGAGGCGCGCCGCGCCGGCGAGCTGGGCAAGTGCGACCTGATGACGCAGATGGTGTACGAGTTCCCCGAGCTGCAGGGCATCATGGGGCGCTATTACGCGCGCCACGACGGTGAGCCCAAGGCCGTGGCCGAGGCGCTGGACGAGCAGTACATGCCGCGCCATGCCGGTGACGAGCTGCCGGCTGGCGGCGTGGGGCAGGCCCTGGCGTTGGCCGACCGCCTGGACACCCTGCTCGGCATTTTCGCCATCGGGCAGAAACCGACCGGTACCAAGGATCCCTTCGGACTGCGCCGCGCCGCGCTGGGCGTGCTGCGCATCCTGATCGAAAAGCGGCTGGACCTCGATCTCGAGATTCTGCTGCAGCATGCCGCCCGCGGCCTCGAGGGTCAGGTGGATGCCTTCGGTGCCGTCAGCGAGACCTTCGATTATGTGATGGAACGCCTGAAGGCCTATTACCAGGACCGTGGCGTGTCGGCGGAGACCCCACGCGGCCGCTGGACTTCGACCACCGCATCCAGGCTGTGGCAGCCTTCATCCAACTGCCGGAGGCCGAAAGCCTGGCGGCGGCCAACAAGCGCATCCGCAACATCCTCAAGCAGGTCGAAGGTGGGGTGGAAGGCCATATCGACAGCAAACTGCTCAAGGAGCCCGCCGAACAGGCGCTGGCCGAACAGGTATCGCAGATGCATGCCGAGGTCGACCCGCTGTTCGACAAGGGCGACTACCGCGCCGCGCTGACGCAGCTGGCCGGTCTGCGCGAGGCCGTGGACCGGTTTTTCGACGACGTCATGGTCATGGTTGAGGACGAAGCGCTGAAGAACAACCGCATCGCATTGCTGAACGGCCTCGGTGATTTGTTCTTGAGAGCGGCCGATCTGTCGCGTTTGAAGGGTTGATCGTTCTAAGAAGCCCGGCACAAAAAAGCCCCGCAGTGCGGGGCTTTTTCGTTAGACAGGCGGGTGCGTTAAGTAAAGTTCCGGCATCGTTATATCTCGTAAGGCACGAGGGCTATGTCTTGGACGATGTGTGGTGATAACCGGCATCGAGGGCGTTTACAGCAAGGCAGACGGTGGGGCCAGGAGCAGGAAGTAACCGGCGTTGTAGAAGATATGAAGACCTACCGGGGTGAGCAGGGTTTCATGTCGCTCACGGAAGTAACCGAAGACGAGAGAAGGAAAGATCACCAGCAATGCCCAGGCAGGCGCATGATTTATCAAGTGCAGCGCGGCAAAGAGCAGACTGGTAAGCAGGTTGGCAGCGGAAAGGTATCCCCACTGGTGTTTCAAGTGCGTATGCAGGAAGTCCTGAATCAATCCGCGGAAAACGATTTCCTCGGCCAGGGGAAAAAAGAGAACGAGTTTGAGCGCCAGCAGGGGATGGTTCAGTGGCCAGCCTAAGATGATGGGTGGACGGAACCAGAGATAGGCAATACCCCAGACAGGTAGGGCGACCGCAAGGGCCGCCCACAGCTGCCAGTCAGAGAAACGTTTCATGTCCGGTGTTTACGGCGCCAACCGAGATAGGCAAGCGCTGCAAGCAGTAGACCGGGCAGCGTCGGGTCGATGCCCGTCCCGTTGCTGATCGTGCAGCCACCCCCGCCGCCACCACCGGAGGTAGATGCAGCGGCCGAGACGGTGGGCGTGATTTCGACTGCACCGAGATCGCAGACGGCGACACCGTCGGCATCTCCGTCTATGGGTCGTGTGTAACCCCGTTGGTCGGTGGTGAGTTCAGTGCCCGTCGTCCCGACGCAGCCATTGGGGTTGCCGGTATCGATGCCCGGGCTGCCCGTAAGCAACAGGTGCGTGGGCGTCACACCGCCATTGTCCTGCAGGGGACCGAACAGCGGATCAATGGGGTTGGTGGCATCGCCAAGCTGTTCCCCAAGGCCCGAGGCATCCATCGTGCAGCCGGTCATGTCGCCGATCAGGTTGTAGCCCTGGCTGGCGAGGAAGACGGTACCCGGATTAGGGGAGTAACAATCCGGGCTGCTGATCGTCGTGGTGACAAAATAGGATGCCATATTGCCCGCGACGATCGAGTTGCGGATATTGGCGGTATTGACGAGATAGATGCCACCACCATACCCCGAAGTACCACTCGCAGCTGCTGTATTGCCCGTAATCGTCGTACTGTAGAAGTTGACGTTCTGGACCGCCTGAATACCGCCGCCGTTGTATCGCGCCGTATTGTTGCTGATCGTGCTTTGAACGATGTCGACGCTGCCCGTTGGGGGTGGATAGGCATAGACTCCGCCACTGCTGTCCGCGGTATTGTGGTCAATGGTTGAGGTGCTGATGGTATTGCTGGCTGCGTGTGCAAGTATGCCACCACCCTGAGCACCGCTCGTATTGTTGTCGATGCGGCTGTTCTCCACGAAGAGTGAAAGCCCTTCTCCTGAGATGCCGCCCCCAAAGCTGGCGGCCTGGTTGTCGGTGACCCGGCTGTTACGCAGGATCAGACTGGATGTGTCTGCACCCCAGATCGCGCCGCCGTTGGCGGGTGAGTTACCGCCGGTCAATACGACATTGCTGATAGAGAGTTGCGCCGAGCCTCCAACCTGAATGAGGCGGTCGTCCCATCCCGTACCGCCTTTGATGGTCGCCTGACCGTACGGACTGGTAATCGTCACGCTAGCGTTGTTGATGTTCAGGTCACCGGTGGCGGAAAAGAGTTCGCCCGCCCCCGTTAGTGTCAACGTGTAAGTGGTTGCCCCCAGGGTGATATAAACGCTGCCCCCGAGTTCGTTGGCCGTCTGGATCGCTGCACGCAGGCTGCACTGGCCCGCCGCATCCGCGCAAACCCCATCGGTGGCCACATCGACCGTGTCATTGGTCGTTGTCACCTGGATGTTGTTTATCCCTACCAACGCGTTGGCAGCAGGTGGATTCACGCCCAAGCCTATGAGGCTTGCTGCCAGCAGGGCTGTGCGAACGATCGTGTATGGACCGGAGTTGGTCTTGAGCTTCATGGTTATTCCCCCTGTTTTGCCCAGCGGTGCCGTCCTGTATCGCGTTACGACTATCGACTTGTTATGCCGGCGGCTGGTTTTCTTGCCTTTGTAATTACTGTAGTTAGGCGGGGGTTACCGCTGGGTTACCGCTATGGGGGGGTGCCGACCGAATGGAACAGGCATGGCTGGTGCGCGGTTGGGATGAGACGTGAATCAACGTGCCCATTACAGGTAATATGGTGGATTCGGTGCATAGCGAGATTCCACAGGTATGCAGTTAATCATCTTGGACCGCGACGGGGTCATCAACGAGGACTCCGACGAGTACGTCAAGTCACCCGAGGAGTGGATTCCGATTCCGGGCAGTTTGGAAGCCATTGCGAAGCTCAGTCAGGCAGGCTGGTGCGTGGTGGTGGCGACCAATCAATCCGGTATTGCGCGGGGTTTGTTCGGCCTGGAGACCCTGCACGCCATGCATCAGAAGATGACCCGCCTGCTCGATCAGCTGGGCGGCCGGGTGGAGGGCGTGTTCTTCTGCCCGCACGGTCCTGAGGATGACTGCGACTGCCGCAAGCCCGAGCCCGGCCTGATGAATCAGATCGAGCAGCGCCTGCGCACCGATCTCACGGACGTGCCCGCAGTGGGCGACAGCCTGCGCGACCTGCAGGCTGCCGAGGCGGTGGGTGCGCGGCCGATTCTGGTGCGTACCGGCAAGGGCGAGCGCACCCTGGCCTCCGGACAGGTGCCGGACGGCACGCCGGTATATGACGACCTGGCGACGTATGTCCAGGAACTGTTGAGCGAGGAAGCATGAGCAGCGGGGCCGATCAAAAGCACCTGCCGCCGCGCCCGGTGCTTTATGTGCGTGCGTTCCTGTTCTGGATCGGCTTCGCGATATCCACCATGGTGATTGCCTCCACGGCGTTTCTGCTGCTGCCGTTTTCTTTCCGGGTCCGCTTTGCTTGGATTTCGCAATGGACCCATTTCAATCTGTGGTGGCTGGGTCTGACCTGCGGCCTGAGATACCGGGTGGAAGGGCAGGAGAATCTGCCGGACCGCGCCGCCGTGGTCATGGCCAAGCACCAATCCACCTGGGAAACGGTCGCCCTGCAGCGGTTTCTGCCGCCCCAGGTCTGGGTGCTCAAGCGCGAACTGCTGCGCATACCGTTTTTCGGCTGGGGCCTGAGCATCGTCAAGATGATCGCCATCGACCGTTCCGCCGGGCGCGGCGCGGTCGAACAACTGGTGACCCAGGGCAAGGATCGTCTCTCCCAGGGGCTCTGGATCGTGATCTTTCCGGAAGGTACCCGCGTACCGCCTGGCAAACGCAAGCGCTACAAGATGGGTGGGGCCGTACTGGCCGTGGAGAGCGGGGCACCGGTGGTGCCGATCGCGCACAATGCCGGGGATTTCTGGCCCAAGGGCCAGTTCATCAAAAAGCCGGGCACGGTCACGGTGCGCATCGGCCCGGCCATCGAGAGCCGGGACAAGACGCCCGAGCAGCTGCTGCGCGAGGTGGAGGACTGGATCGAGAGCCAGATGCCGCAGATCAGCCTGACGCCCTATGCCGACAAAAGGAAATCCGATGCCGACGAACAAGCTGCTTGAGCTGCGCGACCGCAGCGTTTATCACGTCACGGGCACCGAGCCGGCGGTCTATTACCTGGTCGATCAGGACGCCGAGGGCGTGCTGATCAATACCCCCGCTTTCGATGCGGCGCTGCTCGACGAACTGCAGGCGATCGCGCCGCTGAAGTTCATTTATCTGCCCAGCCGGCACGGTGCGCATGAGCTGGATCGCTGGCGCGAGGCCTCCGGCGCCGAAACCCTGGCCTTTCAGGCCGAGGCGCCAGCCATCGAGGGCAGCATCGACATCGCCTTCGATACCAAGCGCAAGTTCACCCGCACCATCGACTTCCTGCCCATGGCCGGGGTGACCGAGGGCGCCTGCGCCCTGCGCTGCCGCAACAAGCCGGGGCTGATCTTTTTCGGCCCCATACTCGCCCCGGGCGAGGACGGCTGGCCCACGCTGATCTTCAGCGAGGACGACCACTCCTTCGAGAGCCGCCTGTTCGGCGCCCTCGGTCTGCAGGATCTCAAGTTCGATTACGCCTTTACCGATGTCTTCGTCCCGGGAGTGACCCGCTTCGGTCCGGGTGCGGACGCAGCCATCAAGGAAGCTATCGAGCAGGCGTTAGAAGCCAGCTAGCAGGCTGTTGTTGTCTACTCACGCGGCACAATAGGGCGTCAAAATCGGGCTCAAAATGCTCATTTACATTCAAGTAAACTGCGCTATCTCACCCGATTTTTCCTTCTCTCGCACTCGCCTGAGCGACATCAACAGACTGCTACGGCTGTTTCGCCCTGTTGAATCAGACGTTGCTACTGCGGTGCGTCCAGCAGTGCCTGGATGGCCACGCCGGCCAGCATGATGCCGAACAGCGCCGGCAGGTAAGAGATGGTGCCGTTCACGGCACGCGGCCGACCGGGGTTGTCCGGACTGCCGACCGGCTGATGTGACGAACCCTTGCGGGGAATCTCGGTGGAAAAGACGACGGGGTAGCGCAGCGAGGCACCCAGGCGTTTGAGATGGCGGCGCATCTCGCGGGCCAGCGGGCAGGTGTGGGTGCGGTCCAGGCGCGAGACCAGGGCGCGGGTGACATCGATGCGCCCGCCGGCGCCCATGCTGGAGGCCACGGCAAGCCCCTGCCGCTGGCAGGCGTGCACCAGGGCGGCCTTGCAGCTGATGGAATCGATGCAGTCCAGCAGGTAGTCGGCCCGGGCGTTCGCCACGAGTTCGCCGACATTGTCCGGCGAAAGAAAGGTCTGCACCGGCTCGGCCCGGATGTGCGGGTTGATGTCACGGATGCGCTCAGCCATGACCTCTGCCTTGGGGCGGCCCAGGGTCGATTCCAGCGCCAGCAGCTGGCGGTTCAGGTTGGACGGCGCCACCACGTCGTGATCCAGCAGGGTGATGCGCCCCACGCCGGCGCGGGCGACGGCCTCGGCCGCGAAACCGCCCACCCCGCCCAGGCCGGCGATGACCACGTGGGTCCCGGCCAGGCGTTCCAGCCCCGCCTCGCCGAGCAGCAACAGGGTGCGTTCGTGGCGCGTTTCCGTCATGCCTGTGATCAGCCGCGCACGATCAGCAGATAGCCTACCCCGGAGGCGGGCGTGTAGATCAGGTTGTACTGCTTACCTTCGCTCTGGCCGGTGTAGTAGTACTTGTTGGGCGATTGCTCGGGGGTCCACCAGTCCGGGGCCGGCCAGGCCTTGAAGACCGTTTGCATGGACTCGGGCGTGAGCGGCTGTTCGTGCAGGTCGTGCATGCGCACGAAGCGCGCCAGCGGCTGCTCGGGTGCGTTGAAGCGGAACAGGAAATAGTCGACCGGCGGACGGCCCCGGGTGAAGGTGTAGGCGTGCGCGTCGCTGATCGGCGCGCCGGGGGCGTAGAACCAGCGCTGCAGGGCCTCGATCACGGGCTTGCCCTGGGTTTCCTGGGCCGCCCGGCCCTGCCCCAGATACCAGGAGGCGAGGAAGGGGCTGGCGTAAAAGAAGACGCCGATGAGGATGAGCAGGGCGAAGCCGACGACGGCGAGTTTTTTCATGTCACAACGATTCTTATAGGTTCAGTGCGGGAGGCGGAACAGGCGCCGGGTGTTTTCGGCGGTCTGCCGGGCCAGTGCATCGATTTCCATGCCGCGCAGTTCCGCCATGCGGGCGGCGATCCCGGGCAGCCAGGCCGGTTCGTTGCGCATCCCGCGATGCGCGCTGTCGGGCTGGTCCGGGGCGTCCGTTTCCAGCAGCAGGGACTCGATCGGCAGGGTCGCCACCAGCTTTTGCAGGCGGCGGGCCCGGTCATAGGTCAGCGGTCCGCCGAAGCTCAGGCAAAAACCCAGCTCGATCAGCTTGCGCGCCTGCTGTTCGCTGCCCGCAAAGCTGTGCACCACCCCGGTGAGCGGGGCAAACCGGCGCACGTACTTGATGATGTCGTCCACCGAGCGCCGGGCATGAATGATGACCGGCAGCTCAAGGTCGCGGGCGATGCGCAGCTGGCCGGTAAAGTACTCGACTTGAACCGCGGGGTCGAGGTCTGCGACGTAGTAGTCGAGGCCGCACTCGCCGACCGCCACCGAGCGGTGCTCGCGCAGCCAGGCCGCCAGGGCGGGCAGATGTTCGGGACGATGGACTTCGAGGAACATGGGGTGCAGGCCGTAGGCCGGATGCAGGCTCGCATCCGCTGCGGCCAGATCGTGCAGCTTTTGCCAGCCGGCCGCGTCCACGGCCGGTACCACGAAGTCGCTGACGCCCGCCTGGTGCGCGCGCGTCAGCATCGCCGCGCGGTCGGCGTCGAATGCGGCGTCGTCCAGGTGGCAGTGGGAGTCGATGAACATGGGCACGGTCTGGAATTGCATTCACTACATGATACCGCCAGACTGGCCGCGGCCAAGCTCAGGACAGGCGCGCAACGCGTCTCGAACAAACTCAATAACCGCTTATACCGAGGGAGTCAGCGTATGAAACGTTTTCTGAGGGTTTTGACCGGACTGGGGATCATGATGTCGCTGGGGTTCGCCGGCCAGGCCTTTGCGGGGGATACGATCCAGGTGCACAACCGTGCCCCCTACGCCAAGAACGCCACCGGCGTGACCGCCGCCGTGCGCAACGAGTGCCAGCTGGAAACGCGTCTGCCGCAGGCCATCAAGGCGGCATCCAAGGGCAGGGGCTACACTGTGGAGCTGACCGACAAGCCGGCCAAGTCGGGCAAGGTGCTGAGCATCGAGATCGTGCACGTGCTGGGCGTGGGCGGCGGTGGCTGGTCGGGGCCGAAGGCGGTACGTGCCAAGGGTGAGCTGCGTGCCAACGGCAAGCTGATCGGCAGCTTCATCAGTGACCGCCACACCATGAGCGGCTTCGGCACCTGCCGGATGCTGCAGCGCGATGTGTATGTCATGGGCAAGGACATTGCCGAGTGGCTGGAAAGCCCCGGCAAGGACGCCCTGCTCGGCGACGCGAAATAAATTGAAATCAACCGGCCGGGCGTTCGCCCGGCCGGCAACCGCTCACGGGCAGGGGTTGGGGAATTCAGTATGAATCGTCTCGATCTCGTCCAGGATCTCCTGCGACAGCGTGACCCGGGCGGAGTCGATGTCTTCCTTGAGCTGTTCCAGCGACGTGGCCCCGATGATGTTGCTGGTCAGGAAGCTGCGCGAGTTGACGAAGGCCAGCGCCAGTTGTGTAGGCGTGAGGCCGTGTTTCCCGGCCAGCGCCACGTAGCGGTCGGTGGCGGCGACGCCCTGCGGCGTGTTGTAGCGAGTGAAGCGCGAGAACAGCGTGATACGTCCCTTGGGTGGCTGCTGGCCGCCCTGGTACTTGCCGCTTAACCGTCCGAAGGCCAGCGGGGAATAGGCCAGCAGGCCGACCTGTTCACGATGGGCCATCTCGGCCAGCCCGATCTCGAAGGTCCGGTTCAGCAGGCTGTAGGGATTCTGGATGCTGACGATGCGCGACAGATCCTGCGTCTCGGCCAGGCGCAGATATTCCATCATCCCCCAAGGCGTTTCGTTGGAAATCCCGATATGGCGGATCTTGCCGGCATCCTTCATGCGGGTCAGAGCGGTGAGGGTTTCCTCAATGGGCGTGCCGTTCTCCTCGCTGTGCTGGTAGCCGAGCTTGCCGAAGAAATTGGTGGGCCGCTCCGGCCAGTGCACCTGGTACAGGTCGAGGTAGTCGGTGTTGAGGCGTTTGAGGCTGTCGTGCACCGCCTGTTCGATGTTGCGGGTATCGAGGTGCGGCCCGTCGCGCAGATAGTCGATGTTGTTGCCCGGGCCGGCGACCTTGCTGGCGATGATCAGGTCGTCGCGGCGGCCGCGCTGCTTGAGCCAGCTGCCGATGTAGGCCTCGGTGCGGCCCTGGGTTTCGGCCTTGGGCGGTACCGGATACATCTCCGCCGTGTCGATGAAGTTGATGCCGTGTTCCACGGCGTAGTCCAGCTGCGCATGCGCCTCGGACTGGGTGTTCTGTTCGCCGTAGGTCATGGTGCCGAGGCAGATGAGGCTGACCTCGAGGTCGGTGTTGCCGAGTTTTCGATGTTCCATAGGACCTGTTTTTTTAGGTTTGTCAGATGAAGAGTGTGAGTACGCCGGTAAAGCCGTACAGGCGCCCGTTGTAGATTTCCCCGTTGGCGAAGAATCCGACCAGCGGAAACTCGCCGAGTTCGTCGCGGATCATGCGCAGTTCCTCGGAGTTCTCGCCGAACTGGTAACGGCCGCGGCCTAGGCAGGAAAAGTACAGCCCGCCGCGGATGGGCCGGCCGGCTAGCTGCTTGCGCAGTTCGTCGAGCATGCGGCGCATGTCCTGGGTGGCGGAATTACCGTCGCGGCGGCAGAACATGATCTCGCGGCCTTCCTCGGCGTAGTCGCCGATGGCGATCATCTTCTGTCCGGTGTCGATGCCGATCAGATTGCGCACCATGTAGTCGCCGGTGTCGGAGCCGGCAATCGGCAGGCCGGCGAAGATGAACCCGCCCACGCGCTCCAGATTCTTGGCCAGCACCTCGCCGATGTCCTCCTCGAACACGTCCAGCGCATCCCGCCCGTCCAGCCCCGCGATGATGTTGTTCTGGCTGTGGGTGATGCGGTGGCGCGGCCCGATGGGCGTACAGCCCTGGGTGTGATTGGTCACCACCTCGACCGAGGCGTCGAATACCACCCCGGAGACGCCGCCCTGGGTGACGTCATCGCAGATCTGCAGATTCTCGCGTTGCGAGGAGGTGACGCCGCCGACGCTGAACAGGGCGGGGGCGGCCTGTGAAATGCTCTGCACCAGTGTCGGCGTGAGCGGATTGTCCGGATCGCCGTGCAGTACGGCGAGGCTGGCGTTGGGGCGCAGCATCAGGTCTTCGCCGGTACGGCCCGTGAGTGGCGGCAGCATGTCGAAGGCGCCGTCGGGAAAGGTACCGAGCATGACCGCGACGGCGGGCTGGTCGTAAAACTCCTCCCCGGTCACGTTGATGGCCAGGCCGACGGTGCCGGTCCAGTGTTCGATGCCGGTGGCGTCGCGCAGCAGGCGGGTCAACGGCCCGAGCTGCGGCGCCAGGGCGTCGGTGGCGTACAGAAAGCCGAGGTTGGCCCCGGGCGGAACCGTGCCGAGGCCGGCCAGCAATGCCCGGGCGAGCTCGGGGGCATCGGTGCCGGTGGTGTAGGCGAGCGGAAAGGCGTCCATACCGGTCTCGTTACAGCCCGAACATGGCTTCGGGCTCGTTGTCCTTGATGTCGATGCCGTATTCCGACTCGAAGCCCTCGGCACCGCGCCGCAGGCGCGCGTGGTAACGCGTGTCGATCTCGTCCAGGAACCACAGGATCTCGCTGGGATGAACGGGCAGGCCCGCCCGGGTCAGGTGACGCAGCAACAGGGTGTCATCGCGGACCACGATCAGCAGAGGCAGCGGCAGGTCGAGCGGCAGCACCTGTTCGCGTGCCACCCATTCCACCGGGCTGAGCCTGCGTTCCGCCGGCGGACGCACGTCGACGCGGAAGTGCCCGCCGCCTCCGGGTTGCTTGAGGAGTTCCTCCAGCCAGCCCGGCGAAAACCCGCGGTGCACGATCAGGGTGCGGCCGCGATAGCGGTCGAAGAAGCCATTGACCAGCGCGGCGGGTGACGGGGCTTTGCGAAACAGCATGGATGACGGTGTTGTGGGCGTGGATTCGGGAGAGTCGGATTGATCCGGAGCGCGTCCTTGGCGGTGTGTTACGTAAATAAACCCAGTCTCCTGATTCTACAGGATGCGTCAACCACAATCGGGGGCGGGAAAGCGGCACAAAAAAACCCGGGCCGGTTTTACCGGCCCGGGTTCGATCGGTATCGCTAGGTCGCGGTATCAGCCGCGGCTGGCGAGCATCTCGTGAATGATGGGCTTGAGGATGATCTCCATCGCCATGCCCATCTTGCCGCCGGGCACCACGATGGTGTTGCGGCGGGACATGAAGGAATCCGGGATCATCGACAGCAGGTAGGGGAAGTCGATGGCGAATTTCTCCGGTTCGCGGAAGCGGATGATCACGAAGCTCTCGTCGGGCGTGGGGATCTCGCGCGCGATGAAAGGGTTGGAGGTGTCCACCGTCGGCACGCGCTGGAAGTTGATGTCCGTGCGGCCGAACTGCGGGGTGATGTACTTCACGTAGTCGGGCATGCGACGCAGGATGGTGTCGACGATGGCCTCGGCGCTGTAACCGCGTTCCTTGTTGTCGCGGAAGATCTTCTGGATCCACTCCAGGTTGACGATCGGCACCACGCCGACGGCGAGGTCGACATGCTGACCGGGATCAGCGCCCTCGGCCTGAGCCATGCCGTGCAGGCCTTCGTAGAACATCAGATCGGTGCCGCCGGCGATGTCTTCCCAGGGGGTGAACTCGCCGGGCTTGAGGCTGGTGCCGAGGCGGGCATTGTGTCCGGCAGCTTCTTCGTCGCTGTGCAGGTAGTAGCGCTTCTGGCCGCCACCGTTGGCGCCGTAGCTCTTGAACAGCTCTTCCAGCTTGTCGAACAGATTGGCCTCGGGGCCGAAGTGGCTGAAGGAGTTGTTGCCGGCAGCCTCGGCCTTGGCCATGGCCTCTTTCATGTCGGCGCGGTTGTAGCGGTGGAAGCTGTCGCCCTCGATGATCACGGGATTGATCTGCTCGCGCTGGAAGATGTGTTCGAAGGCGCGCTTGACGGTCGAGGTGCCGGCACCGGAAGAACCGGTCACGACGACGATAGGATGCTTCTTGGACATGATTTACTCCTTAAGGGATGGCATATCAGAAAATCAGATTCAGCATGGCCAGGCTGACGACCAGGAACAGCACGGTCATTACGCCGCCAGCCTTCATGAAATCCTTCACGCGGTAACCCGCGGGCCCCATGATCAGGGCGTTGACCTGGTGGGTGGGGATGATGAACGAATTCGATGTCGCAATGGCTACAGTCAGGGCGAATACGGCGGGGTTGGCGCCGGCGCCAATGGCGATGTTCACCGCCAGCGGGACCAGCAGTACGGTGGCGCCGATATTGGACATGACCAGGGTGAACACGGTGGCCAGCACGGCGATCACGGCCTGCAGCACCCAGGCCGGCACGCCGCCGAGCAGCGCCAGGGTTTGCTGGGCGATCCAGGCCGCGGTGCCGGATATCTCCACCGCCGCGCCGAGCGGGATCAGGCTGGCAAGCAGGAACACCGTCTTCCAGTCCACGGCACGATAGGCCTCGTCCATGGTGAGCACGCGCGTGGCGATCATGCCCACGGCCCCCACCATCAGGGAAACGGACAGCCGCAGGTCGGAGAACAGCACCAGTCCCAGCGCGATGAGGAAGAACACCAGGGCGAATTTGAGCTTTTCGGGACGCAGTTCCTCGTGGGGGTACTCGCTGGTGACCACCGCGAAGTTGGGGTCATGCTCCAGCCGCGCCAGGCTGTCCCAGGTGTTGTGGCAGACCAGGGTGTCGCCGGCCTGCAGGATGAAGTCGCGTACGCCGCTGGTGGTGGTGTGCGCACCGCGGTGGATCGCCAGCACCGAGAGCCCGTAGGTCTTGCGCATGGCGATGTCGCGCAGGCTGCGCCCGATGAGGGTCGAGCTGGGGGGGATCACCAGCTCGGAGATGCCGGCCCGGGTCGCCGCCAATACCTCGGTGAAGGTCTCGATCTCGGCGCGGGGGACGAGCCGGCCGGCCTTGGCGAAGGCCTGGAGGGCAGCCTCCGGTGCGAGCACGCCGAGCTGCGCTTCCGGCAGCAGGGCGATGTCGCGGGCCGGCGCGACGCGCATCTCGCCGCTCTGGAACAGGGCGATGATGCGGATGCGATGGGTTCGTTCCAGGTCGCCCACCGTCTGGGCGAGCAGGGGGCTGTCGGCCGGGACGTGCAGTTCGTGCAGGTCGTAGTCGAGGCCGTAGACGCGGCGGAAGTAATCCATGGTGCTCTCGCCGCCGCTGCTCATGGCGCGGCGTGAGGGGAGCACGAAGCGGCCGGCCAGCACGAAGTACAGAATGCCGGCGATCACCAGGGCGATGCCGATGGGGGTGACCGAGAACAGCCCGAAGGTCTCCATCTGCTGGTGTTCGGGCAGCGCCTTGTTGGAGTTCAGGATCAGGTCGTTGAGCAGGATCAGCGGGCTGGACCCCACCATGGTCACCGTGCCGCCCAGAATGGCGCAAAAACCCATGGGCATGAGCAGGCGCGACATCGGCAGGCCGGTGCGGATGGAGATGCGGGAAACCACCGGCAGGAACAGGGCGGCGGCGCCGACGTTCTGCATGAAGCTGGAAATGAAGCCGACGGTGCTGGAGACCAGCGGGATGACGCGTTTTTCGGTGTTTCCGCCGATGCGCAGGATGAAGGCGGCCACCCGACTCATGATGCCGGTCTTGTCCAGGCCGGCGCCGATGATCATCACCGCGATAATGGAGATAACCGCGTTACTGGCGAAGCCGGCGAAGATCAGGTCGTGGTCGCCGAGATTGCCCAGGGCGGGAATTTTGGTCATCACGCCGAGAATGACCATGACCAGCACGGCGGCGACGTCCACGCGCACGATTTCAGATACGAACAGGAATACGGTGAAGGCCAGCAGCCCCAGCACCACGATCATTTCCGTATTCAAGGTCAGCGTCTCGGTCATGATTCCCCACCTGCCCGATGATTCGGCGAAACAGTCAATTATCCCATTGCCACAGGGGGATTCCAAGGCAGCCCTGGAGCGCGGCCCGGCGAGTGGTGTGGACCAGGCCGGGTGCGTACAATCCGGCAAAAGCAATCAAATCCGTTCCGGAGCCAACTCGTGAAACAAACCATTGCGCGCCTGATGGCGGGCGCGGGCCTTCTACTGCCTCTGCCGGTGATGGCGGGGGCGCAGGGCGAGCCCGCCCTGCATGCTGAACTCATCAGTTCCTGGTTCGGAATCGTCTCGGTGCTGGTTTTCGTCGCCGCCTACGGGGTGGTGATCACCGAAGAGCAGCTGCATATGCGCAAGTCCAAGCCGGTGATGGTGGCTGCCGGCATCATCTGGTTTTTGGTGGCTCTGGCCTATCACCAGCACGGGGCATCGGCCGCTGCAGAAGAGGCGGTGAAGGAAAACATCCTCGAGTATGGGGAGCTGATGCTGTTCTTGCTGGCGGCGATGACCTACATCGCCACCCTGGAGGAGCGCCGCGTGTTCGATGCCCTGCGGGCCTGGCTGGTCTCGCGCGGCTTTACCCTCAAGGCCGTTTACTGGATCACCGGCCTGCTGGCGTTCTTCATCTCGCCCATCGCCGACAATCTCACCACGGCCCTGCTGATGGGGGCGGTGGTGCTCGCGGTGGCGCCCGACAAGCGCAAGTTCGTGGCTCTGTCGTGCATCAACATCGTGGTGGCCGCCAACGCCGGCGGGGCGTTCAGCCCGTTCGGGGACATCACGACCCTGATGGTGTGGCAGCGCGGCAAGATCCCCTTCCTGGACTTCTTCTACCTGTTCCTGCCGGCACTGGTGAACTGGTTCGTGCCCGCGCTGATCATGTCCTTCGCGGTGCCCAAAGGGCGGCCGGCGCCCCTCGACGAAGCGGTGTACATCAAGCGGGGCGGGATCACCGTCATCTTCCTCTTTTTCGGCACCATCGCGATGGCGGTGCTGTTCCATTCGGCGCTTGAGATGCCACCGATGCTGGGCATGATGACGGGGCTGGGTGTGCTCAAGCTGTTCGGTTATTACCTGAAGATCACCCACAGCAGCCTGGCCAACGGCACCATCGAGATGGATGCAGGCCTGATCGAGACGGAAGGCGACGAGGCCTTCGATATCTTTACCCAGCTGCAGCGCGCAGAGTGGGACACGCTGATGTTCTTCTACGGGGTGATTCTGTCGGTCGGCGGCCTGGCCACCCTGGGGTACCTCGGCGAGTTGTCGCAGCTTATCTATACGGGCCTGGGCCACACCCAGGCCAATGTGCTGGTCGGGATCATCTCGGCCATCGTCGACAACATCCCGGTCATGTATGCCGTGCTGTCGATGGATCCCAACATGGCCTACGGGCAGTGGATGCTGGTGACCCTGACCGCCGGCGTGGGCGGCTCGCTGATGTCCATCGGCTCGGCGGCGGGCGTCGGCCTGATGGGGCAGGCCCGGGGGGTGTACACCTTCATGGCGCACCTGCGCTGGAGCTGGGCGGTGGCCCTGGGTTACGGGCTGAGCATCTGGCTGCACCTGATCGTCAACCACCACCTGATGCTGCGCTGACCGGCGCGGTCCGGGCAATAAAAAAGCCGACCCAGGGTCGGCTTTTTTATTGCAGTCAGAGAATCGCCAGGTTCAGGACATGGCCTTGATCTGGGCGTTCAGGCGGCTCTTATGACGCGCGGCCTTGTTCTTGTGGATCATGCCCTTGTCCGCGGTGTTGTCGATGATCGACACGGCCGAGCGATAGGCGTCGGCAGCCGCGGCCTTGTCGCCATCCTGGACGGCCTTGAGCACGTTTTTCACGGCGGTGCGATAACGCGAACGCAGCGCCACGTTGTGGGCGCGATGCGCGACAGCCTGACGGGCGCGCTTTTTGGCAGAGGCGATGTTGGCCAAGGGTTGCTCCTTAAAACTGCAGTAAGTCTGGAAAAGGCCGCGAATCATGCCGTGATTCGCGGCCGAAGTCAATATTTACGAGCTCGCGCGCTTACGCCCGCGCTGCGGTCATTCGGCCCCGGCCGGATTGGCGCGTGCGCCGCCCAGGCGGCGGATAAAGCCCATGATCTGCGCGGGCAGGGCGCGCAGGGAGGTTTCGTTCTGCTCCTCCACGGCATAGCGGGCGGCGAGGCGGGGGTCCGCCTTGAGTGCGCGCTGGTGCTGATAGGCCTGCTCGATGCCGCTGGCCAGCAGCTTGGCGCTGACCGGCTTGCGCAGAAAACGGAAGATCTGGCCCTGATTGATGAGGTCGATCAGCGCGCCGTTGTCCTGGAAGTTGGTCACCACCAGGGCCGGCACCCCGGGGTTGTTGTGCTTGAGGGACTTGATGACCGGGCTGAGGTTGATGCCGTCGATGTGGAGCTCGGTGACGATGATGGCGATGTCCTCGGAGACGAGCTTACCCAGCGCCTCGTCCACCTTGGTGACGGCCAGGACCTGGAAGCGGTCGCCGACGCGTTCGCGCACCAGCTGCTGCAGGGCGGGATCCTGGTCGATGACCAGCACGATCGGCATGTCGCCCGCGTCAGCCTGCGTCGGTTCCGGAGCCGGGACCGGCTGCTGGACGGCGTCGCGCGTGTTGCGCGCGATGTCCACCGCCTGTGCCAGCGTGTCGCGGATCGCATCGGGACGCCAGGGTTTGTGGATGTAGCGGAAGATCTCGCCATCGTTGACCGAGCCGACGATGGCATCCATGTCGGAATAACCGGTCAGCAGGATGCGCACGGCATCGGGGGCGATTTCACGGGCGTTGCGCAGCACCTCGGTGCCCTGCATGCCGGGCATGCGCTGGTCGCTGACGATCACGTCCACCGGTTGGCGCTGCAGGAGTTCGATCGCCTCCTCGCCGCTGTTCGCGGTTTCGATCTGGTATTGGCCGCGGAACATGAGCTTGAGGGAACGCAGGATGCGCTCTTCGTCGTCCACGAACAGGATGCGGGCTTTCGATTCAGGCATAGTTGACCTCCGCTAGGTTGTCGGGTGGTTCCTCCCTCTGCTGCTGGCGTACCGGAAGCTGAATATGAAATTTGGTTCCCACGCCCGGCTTGGACCCCACCCGGATGCGCCCGCCGTGCTGGCGCACGATCTGGTAGCTGATGGAGAGGCCCATGCCGGTTCCCTGGCCCACGGGTTTGGTAGTGAAAAACGGATCGAATATTTTTTTCAGATTCTCGGCCTCGATCCCCTTGCCGGAATCCTGGAAAACGATATTGATGTCCGCATCGTCCGCCCAGGTGCGAATCAGGATGCGCCCTTCGCCCTCGATGGCCTGTGCGGCGTTGCTCAGCATGTTCAGGAACACCTGATTGAGGTGGGACGGCGCGCACGACAGGGGCGGCAGTTCACCGTATTCGCGCTGCACCTGGACGCGGTTCTTGAGCAGATGTCCCGCGATGGTCAGGGCGCTGTCGAGCAGAGCGTTGATATTCGCCTCGGTGGTGTCGGCCTGGTCCAGGCGGGCGAAGTTCTTGAGGTTCAGGATCAGTTCGGCGATGCGGTCCACCCCGTGCAGGGTGTCGTCGAAGACCTGGCCGAGCTCGGGCAGCAGTTCCTGCGGGGCGAGCACCTCGAGGTGCGATTCCAGCAGTTTGGCGTGCTGATCGAGCCCCGGCTGAGGGGCGTCGTTTGCGCTGCCGCGAACGGCGTGCATCAGATGCTCGGCGGCCGTGACGGTGTCGGTGATGGGCGTGAGCTGCTCGCGCACCAGCTCCAGATTGTTGCGTACGTAACCGAGCGGGGTGTTGATCTCATGCGCCAGGCCGGCAACCATCTGACCCAGGCTGGCCATTTTTTCGGTCTGCACCAGCTGGCCGTGCGAGGCCTTGAGGCGCCCGTAAGCCAGCGACAGCTCGTGGGAACTGGCGGCCAGCCGGTCCTGCAGCGCCTCTACCAGCGCCATGACGCTGACCGCGCCGTAATACTCGCCGTCGCGGATCAGGAAGAAGTCCTCCGTTACCGGATGCGAGATGCTGCTGGTGACCAGGGCGCCGGCCTTGTCCAGCGGGGTGTCGGCATTCAGCAGCAGGGCGCGGTCCATGACCTCTGAAACCGGGCGCTTGCCGTGCAGTTCGCGTCCGAAGGGGCGGAAAAAGATATCCATCATGCGGTAACGGCTGATGGTGCCGAGCGGACGGCCGCGCTCGTCGACCACGGGCAGGGACAGGCTCTGGGCGTATTCATCCAGGAGGAATGCCTCACTGGTGGCGGTCACCGTATAATCCGCGAGCACCGGCGGCACGAAGACGGCGAGGGAGGATATCTTGTCGCTGTCGGCCATGATCTTTCCCTTTGGCTGTGTTCTTATACCGAGCCGAACGCTGCCGGGAACTCGGGGTGGTACACATTAGGCCGCCGGTGTTGCATGCGTATGACACGAACAATAACTCCCCACCGAGACGCGCTGTCATGAAACTGTTCCGATCCACGGCCGTGGTCAGCGGCATGACTCTTATTTCGCGCCTGTTCGGCTATTTGCGGGATATGGTCATCGCGGTCCATTTCGGCGCCAGCGGCATGACCGACGCCTTTTTCGTCGCCTTCCGGATTCCGAATTTCCTGCGCCGCCTGTTCGCCGAAGGCGCTTTTTCACAGGCCTTCGTGCCGGTGTTCGCCGAATACCGCGAGCACCGCGACGAGCGCGACCTGAAGGATCTGGTCGACCATGTGGCCGGTACCCTGTCGCTGGTGCTGGCGTTGATCACTGCATTGGGCGTCCTGGCCGCGCCGCTGCTGATCACCGTGTTCGCGCCGGGTTTCGTGCACGATGCGGCGCGTCACGAGCTGGCTTCCGCCATGCTGCGCCTCACCTTCCCCTATCTGCTGTTCATCTCCATGACGGCGCTGGCCGGCGGCATCCTGAACAGCCTGGGGCGCTTTGCGGTGCCGGCGTTCACGCCGGTATTCCTCAATCTGTCACTGATCGGCGTCACCCTGTGGCTGGCGCCGCATCTGGCGCAGCCGGTGACGGCGCTGGCCTGGGGCGTGCTCATCGCCGGCGTGGTGCAGCTCCTGTTCCAGCTGCCGTTTCTGATGCGGGCGGGGCTGATGCCGCGGCTGCGCGTCGACTTCGTCCATGCGGGAGTGAAGCGCATCATGCGCCTGATGCTGCCCGCGCTGTTCGGGTCGTCCGTGGTGCAGATCAACCTGCTGGTGGATACGCTGATCGCCTCGTTCCTGGCGGCGGGCAGCATTTCCTGGCTGTATTACTCCGACCGATTCGTCGAACTGCCGCTGGCGCTGTTCGGCATCGCGATCGGGACGGTGATCCTGCCGGGGCTGTCGCGTCACCACGCGCAGCAGGACCCCGCCGGGTTCAGCGCCACCCTGGACTGGGCGCTGCGGTTGTCGGTGTTCATCGCGGTACCCGCGATGCTGGGGCTGATCATGCTCGCCGGGCCGATTCTCTCCGCCTTGATCCAGTACCGCGCTTTCAGTCCCGAGGACACCCGCATGGCGGCCATGAGCCTGATGGCCTTCGCGGTCGGCCTGCCGGCGTTCATTCTGATCAAGGTGCTGGCGCCGGCGTTTTATTCCCGCCAGGACACCGCGACGCCGGTGCGCATCGGCGTCATCGCCATGGTCGCCAACATGGGCATGAACGTGGCCATCGTGGTGCCCTGGGTGATGACGCACACGCCGGGCCCGCATGCCGGTCTGGCGCTTGCCACCGCCCTGTCGGCCTGGCTGAACGCAGGGCTGCTGTACCGGCGTCTGCGCCATACGGGGGTGCATCGCGCCGCGCCGGGTTGGACGGGCCTGCTGGTGCGGGTGATGGTGGCGGGTGCCGCCATGGTGGGGCTGCTCGCCTGGCTCAGCCCGCCGCTGGCGGCCTGGACCCAGTGGCCGGCGCTGCATCGCGTGCTTTGGCTGGGTGGGCTGATTCTGGCCGGCGGACTGACTTATCTGCTCGTGGGGCTGGCCCTGGGGATCCGCCCGGGCCAGTTCGAGCGGGTGACCGATTAAGCCCGGGCGCGCTCCGCGCCCGGGCTCGTTTCACGGATTACTTCTGGGCCAGGTGCTTGCCCATGCCGGCCATGAGCTGCATGGCGGCCTGGGTATCCGGGTCCTTGGCCAGCTTGATCATGTTGCCCAGACCGCCCTTGGGGGGCGGCGCCTCCCTCGCCTCGCTGCGCGCCACGCAGACGGCTTCCAGGAATGCCGTAAAGGCCTCCTGCACGTCCTCGCGCTCGAGGATGCCGAGCATGCGCATGAAGCCGTCGGAGCGCGTCAGCCGGTCGAGCAGGCAGAGGCTTTCGCTGGCGACCCGGGCGAGGCGCCCGATCATGTCGTCGGTCAGCGCGTCCTGCGCGGAGCCGACCAGGCGGGCCAGGTGAACGATGCGTTCCAGGTCGCCGTTTTCGACCAGCTCGGCGATGGCCGGCAGGGCGTGGACAATCCCGCTGCGGTTGGCGCGGTCGAGCATGTCCAGCCCGCCCCCGACGGTGCCGGCCAGACGTCCGACCATGTCGTCGGTCAGCGCATCCTGCGCCGAGCCGAGCAGACGGGCCATATGGACGACGCGTTCCAGGTCGCCGTTTTCGACCAGCTCGGCGATGGCCGGCAGGGCGTGAACAATCCCGCTGCGGTTGGCGCGGTCGAGCATGTCCAGTCCGCCGCCCAGGGTACCGGCCAGGCGCCCGACCATGTCGTCGGTCAGCGCGTCCTGCGCGGAGCCGACCAGCCGGGCCAGATGGACCAGGTTGTCCAGATCGCCGTTGTCGACGAGTTCCTCGACCAGGGCCTCGGCGCGGGCGCGGGAGGTGCTTTCTACGGTTGCAGATTCGGTCATGATTGACCTCCTTTAAAGCAGTCCGCGTGCCGATGCCCAGTAGAGCTGGTTGTAGGCCATCTTGAACCAGTGCACCGCCTTGTTCGGCGCCTTGGGCGCGGGCGGATGCCCGTAGTCGAACATCGCGTAGGTGGCGCGATCCTTGCCGGCCTCGATGAAGCAGAACACCTTGCCGTCGTAATCGCGCACCGGTTCGCCCAGCTTGACCAGGGCGGCCAGGTTCTCGGCCAGGGCCTCGGCCTCGAAGTGCGCCGTGGAGCCCGCCTTGGAGATCGGCAGGTTGGTGGTGTCACCGATGACGTAGACGTTGTCCTGGCCCTCCATCTTCAGGCTGTGGCGGTCGGTGGGGATGAAGCCGTTCGCGCCGAGGCCGTTCTTTTCGATGACCTCCATGCCGCGATGCGGCGGTACTGAGATGAGCAGGTCGTATTCGACGGTTTCGCCCTCTTCGCTGTGCACCACCTTGCCGCTGCCGTCCACCTCCTTCATGTTGAACAGGGTCGTGGTGTTGATGCCCATGTTGGCGAATTCGCCCTCGGCCCATTTGCCTACCGGTTCCAGGGAGTGCAGGCGGCCAATAGGGTAGGTGTAGTGGAACTCGACCTGGTCGGCGATGCCTTTTTCCTTGAAGTAGTCATGCAGCACGAAAGTGACTTCCAGCGGGATCATCGGGCACTTGTGCGGTACGCCGACGACGATGCCGACCTTGCCGCCCTTGAAGTTCTTGACCTGGCGCCACATCTCCAGCGCGTTTTGCTCGGTGTAGCAATTGACCGAATGCTCGGCCAGGCCCGGAACGGCCTCGGGCGCCGCGCGCGAACCGGTGGAAATAACCAGGGCGTCGTAATCGTAGGTCTTGCCCGATTTGGTCTTGACGCTGTTCTGGTCGAGATGGAACTCCTCGACCGGATCGACGTGAAACTCGATCTCGGGTTCCAGCAGCGAGGCCTGTTCGCGGTACAGCTCGTCCGGCGCCATGCGCCCGACGCAGACGTAGAGCAGGCCGGGCTGGTACATGTGCTGGTCGGAAGCCGACAGCATGGTGATGTGCGCCTTGCCATGCTTGATTTCGTGTTTCAGCCGGCGGGCCAGGTTGTTCGCGAGAATGGTGCCGCCCATCCCGCCACCGATGATCAGTATTTTCATCTGAGCTCCTCCTTTAGGGTATATCGGTGATAGTGGGTGCCGCTGTCTGTTTGTGTTGGCATGTCTTCCCGGCGAGCGGCTGCGCCGAAATCTGGGTATGTGTTATTTCGCTTTTCTGACCACCACGTGCCAGACGTCGCCTTCCTGGGTGGTGCCGACCAGTTCGTGGCCCACCTTGTTGACCCACTCGGGGATGTCGTTGGCGGAGCCTTCGTCGGTGGAGAGGACTTCAAGTTCGTCGCCGACTTCGATCTGCTTGATGCCGGCGATCAACTCCATTAGCGGGCCCGGGCAATAAGTGCCGCGGGCATCGATGATCTTGCGTTCGGACATATACGGCTTCCTCGATGGTGTGATGGATCAAAAGGACCAGCATTGGCCGCCTTCGGCCATGCTCATGAATTTGGTCAGGCCCAGGGGTTCGGCAAGAAAGGGTTTGACGTCGTCCTTGTGAATGCCCATGACGTCCATGGCCATGGAGCAGGGATAGATCTTGGCGTCACCCAGTTCGACGGCCTGTTCGAACAGTTCCATGAAGTCGGGCACGTTCTTTTCCTCCATGAGCCTGCCCAGCTCGCCTTCGGTTGGCGCGCCGCCCTCGTGCGTGTTGGCGAAATACGGCATGGCGTTCATGGACAGAAATACGGTGACTTCGTACGCGCTGACCGCGGCGACGGAAGCCATCATGGCGGCGAACTGGAGTTTTTCGCGCGAGCCTGAGGTGATGATGATGCTGACTTTGGACATGACGTGTAGACCCTCGGGGTTGTCGTCTAGGTCGATTGAGCGGGCGCGGCCGATCCTGACCGCGCATGAAATCGAGTCTGCATCCTGAGGCGATGCATCAGATATGCCACACCGCTAAGCGATTGTTTTTGCGGATTATGCGGAGATGGATCGAGAAGTCTGACGGGGCGATGCGTCATGACATGTCAAAAAGGTCATGACATAATGTCATAAACGAGGCGCATACCTATGGCGAAACAACCGGCCGCGACCATCCAGTCCCTGATCGACGTTCAGGAAAATCCGTTCGTTCTCATCGATCGCGAGTACCGCATCGTGGCGGCGAATCGCGCCTATCACGAGGCGTACGGCGTGGAGGATCGCGAGTTGCTGGGGCATCACTGTTATGAGGTGTCCCATCATCTGGAGAGCCCCTGCCATCTGCATGGCGAGGACTGTCCGCATCAGCAGGTGTTCAACACCGGTGAAACCCACGAGGTGCTGCACATCCACTACGATCACGGCGGCCAGGCGGAAAAGGTGCGCATCCTCGGTCACAGCATCCCCGGACCCGAGGGCGAGCCGTTGCTGGGAGAGTCCATCCACCGCCTTGCGACCCCGCGCGACGAGGCGGCCTGCGGCAACCGCATGATCGGCTACTCCCCCGTATTCCTGCGCGCGGTGGAGCAGCTCAGCCGGGCCGCTGATTCCCAGGCCAGTATCCTGATCGAGGGTGAAAGCGGTGTGGGCAAGGAGCTTGCGGCGCAGTTCGTTCATGCGCGTAGCCCGCGTCGGGAGGCGGAATTCGTCAGCGTCGATTGCACCACCCTGACCGAATCGCTGTTCGAGGCGGAATTGTTCGGCCACGAGGCGGGCGCCTTCACCGGTTGTATCGGCCGCAAGGCGGGACTGGTGGAGCGGGCGGACGGCGGCACCCTGTTCCTGGACGAGATCGGCGAACTGCCTTTGAACCTGCAGACCAAGCTGCTGCGCCTGCTGGAAAGCGGTGAGTTCCGGCGGGTCGGCGGGCGGGAGATGCTGCGGGTGAATGTCCGTGTGGTCGCCGCGACCAATCGGCGCCTGCTGGAGCGGGTGCAAGGCGGCGATTTCCGCCAGGATCTGTTTTACCGCCTGGCCTGCATCACGGTGCGTATTCCCCCGCTGCGGCAGCGCCGCGAGGATATCCCCGCCCTGGCGGATACCCTGCTGAATCAGGTCTGTCTGGACAACGGCCGGCGCTGTTACCTGAGCCGGGATGCGCTGGAATGCCTGGGCCGTTACGACTTCCCCGGCAACGTGCGGGAGCTGCGCAACGTGCTGCAACGTGCCGTGACGATGAGCCGCGACGGCGCAATCGGGCGTGAGGACCTCAATCTGTGTCCCGACCTGCCCAGGGAAAATGCGGCGGCAGCCCGCGGCGCACAGCAGGCCTTACCGTTGCGGGAGATGGAGGCGCGCCATATCGCGGGATTGCTGGACCAGCACAGAGGGCACCGCAGACGGGTCGCCGAAGACCTGGGCATCAGCGAACGCACCCTGTACCGTAAGCTGAAGGAGTACGGGCTGAGCTGAACAAAAGGCCGTAAGGCCGGACAGAACGGTAAAAACCCGTCTGTATCCCCCTCACTCCCCACCCCTCACTCATATATAATCGCCCTTTTATCCAGGGCAGCGATGCGGCTCATTCGAGGCGATCTCAATCAGGACCTCCTGCCTGACGGGTGTGCGCTTACCATCGGGAATTTCGACGGCGTGCATCTCGGTCACCAGGCGGTGATCGCCGAGTTGATCGGCGCGGCCAGGCGTCTGGCGGTGCCGGCGGTGCTGATGACCTTCGAGCCGTTGCCGCGTGAATATTTCGCGCCGCAGCAAACACCGGCCCGGCTGACACGGCTGCGCGAAAAGGTGTTGGCGCTGGCGGATCTGGGGCTGGACTATCTCTACTGCCAGCGGTTCAACGGGGCGTTCGCGGACCAGCATGCCGATGACTTTATTCGGGACATCCTGCTGGACCGGCTTCGGGTCCGCCACCTGGTGGTGGGGGACGACTTCCGCTTCGGCCACAACCGGGAAGGCGATTTCGCCAAGCTCCAGTCGGTAGGCGAGAAGCACGGCTTTGCCGTGGAGCGCATGCCGACCTACCCCCTGGACGGTGAGCGGATCAGCAGCACGCGGGTGCGCGACGCGCTGGTCTCGGGCCGGCTCGACCAGGCCGCGCGGCTGCTCGGCCGGCCCTATGCGCTGTCAGGCCGGGTCATGCACGGCGACAAGCGTGGACGCAGCATCGGCTTTCCCACGGCGAACCTCTCCCTGGGCCGGCGCTGCACGCCGGTGCATGGCGTGTTTGCGGTCAGGGTGCGCGGTGCCGCACCGGCGCCGCGCTTCGGGGTGGCGAACATCGGGCGCCGGCCGACGGTGGGTGGCGAACGGGAGCTGCTGGAAGTGCACTTGCTGGATTACGAGGGCGACCTGTACGGTCGTTGCCTGCAGGTGGAGCTGCTGGCCCGTTTGCGTGAGGAGATGCGTTTCCCCTCGCTGGATGATTTGAAGCGGCAGATAGCCCGTGATATTGAGAACGCGCACGGGTTTTTCAGCGAGCATGAGATACGGACCTGAGAAAACCCGGGCGGGTCGAATGGGCTCCGCCACATGAATGAAACAACCGGATACAACCTGTGACCGATTACAAGAATACCCTCAACCTTCCGCATACGGACTTTCCGATGCGCGGGAATCTGGCCAAACGCGAGCCGGAGATGCTGCAGGCATGGGAAGAGACGCGGCTGTATGCCCGCCTGCGCGAGCATTGCGAGGGGCGTGAAAAATTCATCCTGCACGACGGTCCCCCTTACGCAAACGGCGAGATTCACCTCGGTCATGCGGTCAACAAGGTGCTCAAGGACATCATCGTCAAGAGCAAAACGCTGGCCGGATTCGATGCGCCTTACGTGCCGGGTTGGGACTGCCACGGGCTGCCGATCGAGCTCATGGTCGAGAAAAAAGTCGGCAAGGCAGGCCATGAGGTCGATGCGCGCACGTTCCGTCAGGCCTGCCGCGATTACGCGGCCACCCAGGTCGATACCCAGCGCAAGGACTTCCGCCGCCTTGGCGTGATGGGTGACTGGGAAAATCCCTACCTCACCATGGACTACCGGTTCGAGGCGGACATCCTGCGTTCGCTGGCCCGCATCATCGCCGCGGGGCACCTGCTCAAGGGCGAGAAACCGGTGCACTGGTGCGTGGACTGCGGCTCCGCCCTGGCCGAGGCGGAAGTCGAATACGAGGACAAGACCTCGCATGCCATCGACGTGCGCTTCGAGGCCGTCGATCAGGCCGGTTTCGCCAAGCAGTGCGGCGCCGGGGGCGAAGGGCCGATCTCGGTGGTGATCTGGACCACCACACCGTGGACGCTGCCGGCCAACCAGGCGGTGGCGCTGCATCCTGAGCTGGAATACGTGCTGGTACAGAATGGCAGCGAGCGGCTGCTGTTGGCCGAGGCGCTGAGCGAAGCGGCGCTGACGCGTTACGGATTGCAGGATGCGCAGGTGGTCGGGCGTTGCAAAGGCGCAGCGCTGGAAGGCCAGATGCTGCGCCATCCCTTCTACGATCGCGAGGTGCCGGTCATCCTGGGCGAACATGTGACGACCGACGCGGGTACGGGCGCCGTGCATACCGCGCCCGGCCACGGTCTGGAGGACTTCCAGGTCGCCCAGAAGTACAAGCTGCCGATCGATAATCCGGTGGGTTCGGACGGCCGGTTTCTACCCGATACGCCGTTGTTCGCCGGCGAGTCGGTACACAAGGCCAACGGCCATGTGATCGAGGTGCTGCAGGAGCACGGCACCCTGGTGACCGAAGAGAAGATCCGCCACAGCTATCCGCATTGCTGGCGGCACAAGACGCCGACCATCTTCCGCGCCACGCCGCAGTGGTTCATCAGCATGGAGCAGGCGGGCCTGCGAGAGGCTACGCTGAAGGCCATCGATGCCGTGGAGTGGCTGCCGGAATGGGGCAAGGCGCGCATCCACGGCATGGTCGAGAATCGCCCCGACTGGTGCATTTCGCGCCAGCGCACCTGGGGTGTGCCCATCGCGCTGTTCGTGCATCGCGAGACCGGTGCATTGCATCCGGAAACGACGCGCCTGCTCGAGGCGGTGGCCATGCGGGTGGAGGAAGCCGGTGTCGATGCCTGGTTCGAACTCGACCCGGGCGAACTGTTGGGCGAGGATGCGGCCGACTACGAAAAGGTGACCGATACGCTCGACGTCTGGTTCGACTCCGGTGTGACCCATGCCTGCGTGCTGGAGAGACGCGAAGAGCTGCGGTTTCCCGCCGAACTGTATCTGGAAGGTTCAGACCAGCACCGCGGCTGGTTCCAGTCTTCGCTGCTCACCTCGGTCGCGATGCACGGTGAGGCCCCATACGGCGCCGCCCTGACCCATGGTTTTACCGTGGACGTCAAGGGACACAAAATGTCCAAGTCCAGGGGCAATGGCGTGGAACCGCAGAAGGTGGCGGACAGCCTCGGCGCGGACATCCTGCGACTGTGGGTTGCGGCGACCGATTATCGCGGCGAGATGACCGTCTCCGATGAAATCTTCAAGCGCACGGCGGATGCCTATCGGCGTATCCGTAACACCGCACGCTTTCTGCTCGCCAACCTGAACGGCTTCGATCCCGCCGAGAATCTGCTGCCGGCGGAACAGATGCTGCCGCTGGATCGATGGGCCGTGGACCGGGCCTTTCATCTGCAGCGGCAGGTGACGGCGGCGTACGACCGGTACCAGTTCCACGCGATTTATCAGGCGGTGCATAACTTCTGCGCCGTGGAAATGGGCAGTTTTTATCTCGATATCATCAAGGACCGGCAGTACACGACACGTCAGGACAGCGTGGCGCGACGGTCCGCGCAGTCGGCGATGTACCACATCGTCGAGGCGCTGACCCGTTGGCTTGCCCCGATCCTGAGCTTTACGGCCGAGGAGATCTGGCAGCACATCCCGGGGCATCGTGCGGAAACGGTATGGTTCAGCACCTGGTATGAGGCGCTGTTCGCCCTGGATGAGGAAGCGCCGATGAACGCGGCATGGTGGGACAGGATGCTGCACATTCGTCAGGGTGTTAACCGCGAGCTGGAGCGGTTGCGGGCCGCCGGCGAAATCGGCTCCGGTCTGGATGCGGAAGTCGAGTTATTCTGCGATGGCGAGTTGCGCACCCAGCTGGAATCGTTGGGTGATGAACTGCGCTTCGTGCTGCTGACGTCCTACGCGCATGTGCGCCCCGCCGACGAGCGTCCGGCCGATGCCGCTGCAATTGATCTGGGTGAGGATGGCGAAGTGTTCGTGCGTGTGTACCGTTGCCAATATCAAAAATGCGTGCGCTGCTGGCATCATCGTGAAGACGTCGGCAGTGACCAGAGTCACCCCGAGCTTTGCGGGCGCTGCGTGAGCAACGTGGACGGTGCCGGTGAGCAGCGGCGCTTCGCCTGACCGGCAGACTGTATCTGATGAGATGGCTTTGGCTTTCTTTTGCGGTGATCGTGCTGGATCAGCTCACCAAGCAGGCGGCGCTTGCCTGGCTGCAGCCCGGTTTGCCGGTATCGGTGATCCCGGGGTTTTTTAACTGGAATCTGATGTTCAACACCGGTGCCGCCTTCAGCTTCCTGAGTGCGGCGGGTGGCTGGCAACGCTGGTTCTTCATCATGCTGGCTCTGGTGGTGAGTGCGATCATCGTCATCTGGCTGCGCAGACTGAAACCCGGTGAAGGGTGGATGGCGCTCGGGCTGGCGCTGGTGCTGGGTGGTGCGCTTGGTAACGTAATCGACCGCGTATTGCGCGGGCATGTCGTCGATTTCATTCAATGGTATTTCCGCAGTTATTACTGGCCGACTTTCAATCTGGCGGATTCGGCGATTACCGTCGGTGCGACCATTCTGGTGTTGCACGCCGTATTCGGCACACGGCGCACTGCCCGATGAGGTATATGCACTATGCCATTACGCTGGAAGACGGCACATTGGCTGACGAGACTTTCGGTGGGGAACCGCTGGAATTCGTCATGGGAGACGGCACCCTGGATGAAAGTCTTGAACTCCCCCTGATCGGGCTCAAACCCGGACAGGAACAGACGGTGGGTATCGACCCGGACCAGGGGTTCGGCTACCCGGACCCGGATGCAGTGCAGGAGATGCCCCGCGCTGATCTGCAGGGAGACTTCGAGATCGAACCGGGTATGTTGATCGAGTTCATCACACCCGGCGATGAGACTGTGGCGGGGCGTGTCGTATCAATGAATGATGAGGTCGTTACCGTCGATTTCAATCACCCCCTGGCCGGGCATGCCCTGACCTACCGGGTGGAAATTCTCGATGTCCAGAGCGCAGACTAGTTTGCGGCGGGATGCATCAGTAACGGGTGTTGAGTGATGGATGTCCTTCTCGCCAATCCGCGCGGTTTTTGCGCCGGTGTTGATCGTGCGATCGAGATTGTCGAACGCGCGCTGGAAATCTACGGCGCACCGATCTACGTACGCCACGAAGTGGTCCACAACCGGTTTGTGGTCGACGGCTTGCGGGAAAAGGGTGCTGTCTTCGTCGAGGAACTCGACGAGGTGCCCGATGGCGCAACGGTGATATTCAGTGCCCATGGTGTATCCCAGGCCGTGCGTCACGAGGCGGAACGGCGCGGCCTGAGCGTGTTCGACGCAACCTGCCCGCTGGTTACCAAGGTGCATCTCGAGGTCACCCGCTACTGCAAGGAAGGTCGGGAAACGGTGTTGATCGGCCACGCCGGCCATCCCGAAGTGGAAGGCACCATGGGGCAGTATGATCGGAGCCAGGGCGGGGAGATTTACGTGACCCAGACCACGCTGTCCATGGACGATACCGCCGATGTGATCGACGCATTGCGCGAGGCCTTTCCCGCCATTCACGGGCCGCGCAAGGATGATATCTGCTACGCCACGCAAAACCGCCAGGATGCCGTGAAATCACTGGCGGACGAGTGCGATCTGATTCTGGTTGTAGGTTCGCCCAACAGCTCGAATTCGAACCGATTGCGGGAGATTGCACAAAAACGCGGTACGAATGCTTACCTGATCGATGGCCCTGCGGATATCCGTGACGCGTGGCTTTCAGGTAAGAACCATATCGGCGTAACAGCCGGTGCGTCTGCGCCAGAGGTACTGGTGAAGCAGGTGGTGGAGGCGTTGCGAGCCAGAGGGATGGATCAGGTATCCGAGGCCAAAGGTCGCGAAGAGCACATTACCTTCAGTTTGCCAAACGCGTTGCGTGGTGACTAAAGGGTTTTGACGCATCAACAAAAAAGGGGCCTGCGGCCCCTTTTTTGTATCCGGTAGGAATCAAGATTAACGCCAGCAATCCTGCACGGTTACGGAAGGAGAATTGCCTTGTAATCCCTTGGTGCCGAGGTAATTCAGGGTAAAACTGCCGCAGTCGTCATTGCCTTGGCTGCCAACGGGGGCGGCGGTAAGCGTATAAGTGAAACAGGCGTTGGCGCCAGCCAACCCGGTACAACCAGCGGGAGTAACATTAGTTACGGAAACGGTATATGCCTTGCTTGATGTGCTGACCGGATCGCTGCTGTAGCCGAGCTGGCTCATGCTTTTGGCATAGGAATTATTGGTGGTGTAATAACGCTCCTGTTTGCTCGCTGCTTCCTGCAAAAGCGTAACGGCGTCGGTGCGCTTGGCCTTGCGAGCGTAGTTTAGGTAGGCCGGCACAGCGACAATCGAGATAAGGGACAGAATGGCCACCACCGTCATCAACTCGATCAAGGTGAAGCCATGGTTGCGGCGCAGGTTTGGCGTATGGGACAGCATAAGCACTCCTGTTTTAATCCAATATTGATGCGTATCCAGGGTGGGGACCAATAGTCATTTCTGTTCTACTCGCCCGGCGTGCTTCGGCTAATAATGGGTTGGATCTTGGTGACGACTTTCATGGTTATGCCTCCCCCTGAGGCGGGCAGAGTGAGAATATGCAGTCGCACCATCATCCCCGGTTTCAACGCATCCGGCTGCTTAACGAGCGTGGTCTGAAGCTCGGCAAGGTATCCTGGATCAATTTGATAGCTGCTACCGTCATTCAACGTGACAACCGCATCCGAGAAATTCAGCGCCTGCAAGGTGCCGATTTTTTCGCTGGTCGTACCAATGGTGTCAATAGCGGAGGCGTTGGCAAAAACCATTAACAGAATGCAGGTGAATGCAATTCTGGAGAGTGGATTGTTGTGCATGACGCGTTTGCTCCTATAGCAAAGTCAGGATCAGCGGATGATACGCCAGGATTTCCGTCCTTCTTCGCCGGTCATGAATGGCAGCTGATAGAACTGGCCGCCTTTGGTCGAGCCCGCCAGGGCGCCACCAAAGAAGCTGGGGCTGCCCGCGGCGGCTGTACTGAACTGTATGCCACCGACGCTGCCGATGCCGGGGACGCCCAAGTGGAAAGGCTGATAATTCATGCGTCCACCCGAGGCGAGATCCTGTGCCATCAGCCAACAGCTGCCGCCTGTCGAACAGGGATCCGAACTGGGTATCAGGGTGCTGAACGTCACGCTCTTGCCGAC
>JARRKE010000023.1 GCA_037388465.1 Gammaproteobacteria bacterium | reverse complement strand
CCAGCGCCACCCGGGTGATGCTTCTCGGGGCCGGTGAACTCGGCAAAGAGGTCATCATCGCCCTGCAGCGGCTGGGCGCCGAGGTCGTCGCCGTCGACCGCTACGCCGACGCCCCGGGCCATCAGGTGGCCCACCGGGCCCACGTCATCGACATGGCCGATCCCGCCGCGCTGCGCGCCCTCATCGAGCAGGAGCGCCCGCAACTGATCGTGCCCGAGATCGAGGCCATCGCCACCGACGAGCTTGCCCGCATCGAGGCCGACGGACTGGCCGAGGTGATCCCCACCGCCAAGGCCACCCAGCTCACCATGAACCGCGAAGGCATCCGCCGTCTGGCGGCCGAGGAACTCGGCCTGCCGACCTCGCGATACGCCTTCGCCGACAGTCTCGAGCAGCTGCGCGCCGCCATCGACGACGGCATCGGCTACCCCTGCATCGTCAAGCCGGTGATGTCCTCCTCCGGCAAGGGCCAGTCCACCCTCCGGGGCCCGGATGACGTCGATACCGCCTGGGAGTACGCCAAAAGCGGTTCGCGGGTCGATCGCGGCCGCGTCATCGTCGAGGAGATGATCCGCTTCGATTTCGAGATCACCCTGCTCACCGTCCGCGCCCTGACCGCACGCGGCGAGGTGGACACCTGTTTCTGCGCCCCCATCGGCCACCGCCAGGAGCGCGGCGACTACGTGGAAAGCTGGCAACCCCAGCCGATGAGCGAAACCGCCCTGGAACGCGCCCGGGACATCGCCGCCGGCGTCACCGGCGCCCTGGGCGGCCGCGGCCTGTTCGGGGTGGAGCTGTTCGTGAAGGGTGATCAGGTGTGGTTCAGCGAGGTCAGCCCGCGTCCGCACGATACCGGCATGGTCACCATGGCCACCCAGTGGCAGAACGAATTCGAGCTGCACGCACGCGCCATTCTGGGCCTGCCGGTCTCGCCGGTACTGCGCAATGCCGGTGCGAGCGCGGTGATCTACGGCGGCCTGGAACAGGCCGGTATCGCCTACGAGAATCTCGAGCAGGCCCTGTCCGTACCCCAGACCGACCTGCGCCTGTTCGGCAAGCCGCAATCCTTCCAGCGGCGCCGCATGGGGGTGGCCCTCGCCTACGGCGGCGACATCGGGGACTGCCGCGAACGCGCCGCCAAGACCGCCGGGCTGGTCCGGCCGGTGTCCGGGGAATAACCCCTCAGGCGCCGGAAGAAACCCCGCCGGTCAATACCTCGTGCCGCTGCCAGGCGCTGGTATCCAGCGTTTCCTGGTAGGCGTGCCAGGTTGCGTGGCCGATCAGCGGCAACAGGACCGCCAGGCCGAGAAACGCCGTCGCGAAGCCCAGCAGTACCGCCCCCAGGATGATGACGGCCCACTCCAGCATCACCCACTTGTTGCGCAGCACGGCGTTCACGCTGCTCACCACCGCGGTCACCACGTCGGCCTTGCGGTCCATGATCATGGGCAGCGAGAGGGCGCTGGCGCAGAAGACGACGGCGGAAAAGATCGCCCCCACCAGGGTGCCGACGCCCAGAAATGGCACCAGGTCGGCCAGTTCCGGCCGCGCCTCCATGGGAAAAAACACGTGCACCATCGAGGCCGCCCGCGCCCATACCAGGAACACCACCAGCAGAATGACGGCGAACACCAGCTCGTTGCCCAGGTGCCGCCAGCCCTCGCGCAGGCAGTAGCCCAGCTCGGGCTCGCGACCCAGCTGAAGCTGTCGGCTGATTGAATACAACCCGATGGCCAGCACCGGGCCGAGGAAAATAAAGCCGGAGATCAGGCTCAACAAAAAGGCCAGGTCACCGAACCATACGGCCAGCAGGCTGATCGCGTAGCTCAGCGCGACCATCACCGCACCATAGGTGAGGCTTTGCCGCGGCGCGCGCCGCAGGTCCTGCCATCCCAGCCGCAGCCAGCGCCAGGGGGCCTCCCAAGTCAGGATCCGGCAGGGCGCGGCAAAAGGCAGCGCCGCGGGATCGACCGGACCTGTACGATGTTTCTCGTTCACCACGCCCTCCCTCACCCGCACCGGCCCATCTCGGCGCAGAGGTTTGAGTCGCAACTGATGAATTTAGCCCAGTGGCGCCGGTCTGCAAGCCGGCATCCTTCCTGCATATATTTTGCGGTAAAAAAATTTCGCCCAGGGTCTGGACAAGTGGCAATCGCTGACTAATATTTCGGCGCCTATGGGCACCTGAATATCAGGCGCTCCAGGCGCGGCATTCAACGTCAACATCCTCGGTGTCAGGCAACCCATGAGCAAAAGCAAAACCTGGTTCGGCCACCTCGATGCGGGCACAAAAAGCAGCCCCGTCGCGCTCGATGAGCGGCTTGCGACCGGCGACCCCAAAACCGTTTATCTCTTCAACTTGGCACGCCGGGAATTCGTGGAATACAACCGCGAGATCGTCGAATCCAAACTGCGGGAACTCGAGGACGGCGAATCCGCCGTGACCCCCGAACTCAAAGCCGCCTTCGAGCGCGCGCGCCGCCAGTTCACCCCGCGCGGCGGCAAGGCGGCGGGCATCCCCGAACGCACCACCGGCGGCAAGCCTGCACCCGACCCCGACGAGGAAAAGGACGAACTTGCCGAACTTATCGGGGGCGACGAGGACATCAGCGAGGACGATGACGAAGAGAACACCTGGTCCGACGAGGACGACGAAATCGACGAGGACTGAGGCGATTCGCCACGGCGGATCCGCAGGGCTTGCGCAGCATGATCTGCGTCAATGAACGGGCACGGACCCCGAGGGAGAATCATTCAGGTTCGACGACGAGGATCATCATGAGCGGTTGGGGCTGTCCACACGAACTGAACGGCCGCTGCCAGCGGGTGGCCAACCGGGCCTGCGAGCCCGGCATGAAGGGTTGCGTGCTGGCCGGCCGGTTCCTGTTCAGCGATCCGGCAAAGAATACCGCCCGCACACTGCGCACCAAGGCGCACTATCGCAAACCGCCCCGCCAACGCTGAGGACACCGCCAGCCACGTACGGATCGCATCGGCGCCGCCGTGCATCGCTTGGCATTCCCTCCGACCCCGACTATGATCAACTGCGTTGCAGTCGTTCTTGTCACCGATTTGGATACAGCCTGCCCGTTCCGTTCCCGCCCACATCCTGCGTCTCACAGGAGCCGCTGCACACCACCCGTCCCATATCGAGATCCGAGGTAATTGCCGTGCTGACAGGAACTGTGAAATGGTTTAACGAAACCAAAGGCTTCGGTTTCATCACCCCTGACGACGGTGGCAAGGATGTCTTCGTACATTTCTCGGCCATCTCAGCCAGTGGTTTCAAGACCCTGACGGAAGGACAAAAGGTTTCCTACGAAATCCAGGAGACACCCAAGGGGCTTGCGGCGGCGAACGTGATTCCGATCTGAGCGTTCCCCCTGAATGCAGAACCCCGCCGGTGGCGGGGTTCTTTATGGGTGGCATGCCGCGGTAACTCAGCGCCTGCCGCGCCGGCGTCCCTTACTGTCTTTGGGCTGTTCTTCGTTCACCCGCAGGGGGCGACCCTTGAAGTCCGAGCCGTCCAGGCCCGATATCGCCGCCCTGGCCTCATGGCCTTCCATGTCGACGAAACCGAAGCCACGGCACTGGCCGCTGAACACGTCCACGACCAGCTTCACCCCGCGCACGGTACCGTGCTGGGAAAACAGTTCCCGGATTTCGGCTTCTTTGGTATCGGGCGCTAGATTGCCCACGAACATTCTCTTCATACTACTCTCCTCCAAATTGGGACGCCCCACCACAACCACAGCAGCGCACGCGGAAAGACGGCGGCGCAGCTCACGCTCCCGAAGGGGGAACGGTGAAACCGACATGGGCAGGCCGGCGCTGGATTCTGGTCGATCTGTCCGAGACCTGACGCCGACGGGATACCGGGGGATGCCTGGGCTTAAGGACACGCCGCGATGGCTGTGGGGAATGGCCGCACCGGGCCGGATATTCAGGCGAAGCGTCAGGCACCTGTTTGGTGCACAAGGGGCGAATTGTAACACACACCCTCGCGGCATCCACCCGCAATGCTTGAAAACCGCTGCTGGCACCGACGATCGGGCCAGAACTTTTTTGCTCGCCGGGTAACCTAGTGAGTACACAGGAGGAGCACATGAAACAGATCGGATTCATCGGCCTGGGCGCCATGGGCGCACCTATGGCCTGGAACATCCACAAGGCCGGTTATGGCCTGACGGTCTACAACCGCAGCCCGGACGCCAGCCGGCCTTTCGCCGACGCAGGCATTACGGTGCAGACCAGCCCGGCCGCCGTGGCCCGGGACTCGGACACCGTCATCATCATGGTGAGCGACCCGGCAGCGCTGGACGCTGTGCTGCACGGTCCGGAGGGCGTGCTCGCCGGTCTGGGACAGAACAGCCTGGCGATCAACATGAGCACCGTCGATCACGCCGCCACCCTGCAGGCCGCCGAGGCGGTGACCGGCGCCGGGGGACGGTTCATCGACGCACCCGTGTCCGGCACCGTCAAACCCGCCGAGGACGGCACCCTGGTGGTGCTGGCGGGAGGCGAGGCCGCGGACATCGACGAGGCCACCCCCCTGTTGGAGGCGATGGGCAAGGCCGTGGTGCGCTGCGGCGCGGCCGGCCAGGGCACGCATATGAAGCTGGTGCTCAACCTGATGCTGGGCGGCATGATGGAGCTGCTGGCCGAAGGACTGATGCTGAGCCGGCGCTTCGGCCTGGATGCCGAACAGGTTCTTGGCGCGATTGCCGCCGGCCCGCTTGGTGCCCCGCTCTACCAGATGAAAGGCGAGATGATGGTGAAAGGCCGCTTTCCCAAGCAGTTTCCGATCGACCTGCTGTTCAAGGATATGAACCTCGTGCTGGGCGAGGCCGGCCGCAACGGCGTGCCGCTGCCGGCAATCGCGGCCGTGCGCGAACAGCTCAGTGCGGCGCGCGCACTCGGTCATGGCGACGAGGACATGGCCGCCATCATCCGGGTGCTGGAACACGCCAGCGGCGCGGCGGGCTAATCGGCGCTCGCCACCGGTCGGGGAACGGCCTTCTTGCGGGAGGCGGAACGTTTGGCGCGCTGGCCGGCACGCTTGGCGCGCGGCAGGTCGCTCATCACGAAATAGGTTTCCGTGATCTGCGCATGCAGCCTGCCCAAAGCCAGCTGCAGCCGGTCGACGTAACGATGCAGACCGGCATTGTCCAGGCGCGTCACCCGGCTCTTTTCCACCCGTGACACCAGCGCGGTGACGGATTCGAGCGGGACGGCATTGCGCGGCAGATTGCGGATCGAACCGGCGACCTCGCCGACGCTGTGCAAAAAAGCGCGCGGGAACTGCGGGTCCTTGAACAGGAACTCGAGCACCTCACGCCGGCGCACGGGCACCTGCATCTGCTGCCGGTAGGCCTGATAGGCGGACAGCGACTGCAGCAGGCTCATCCACTGGATGTTTTCGAACGGCGCGAATTCGGCGGCCGGCTCCTCGTTGAGCAGGTTGCCGGTGCGCACGTCAACGATGCGCGTGGTCATGTCCGCGCGTTCCAGGTTGCGCCCGATGCGCAGGAACTCATAGCCGAAATCGTGCAGCATGGTCCCGGCCAGCAGCCCGGTAATCTGCTGGGTGGATGAAATCACGCCCACGAGATTGTCGTAGCGCCGGCTGCGCGCCAGCCCCGAGGACAGCTCCGCCTTGGCGCTCAGACACAGGGCGTTGATCCGCTCCCAGCCCTCGCGCGGAATGACGTCGCGGATGGTGCGGGCGTTTTCGCGGGCATGTTGCAGCGAACTGAGCAGGGAAGCCGGATTTTTCGGCTCCGCCACCAGAAACCGCACCACGTTGCGTTCGGTGGGTTCGCTGTAGGTTTCCTGGAACTCCTCATCCGAGCCGGTGATCTCGATCAGCGGATACCAGCCCAGCGGAACGCGGCGCGGCAGGTCCAGCATCAAATGGGTATTCACGTTGACCAGGCGTGCGGTGTTTTCGGCACGCTCCAGATAGCGTCCCAGCCAGTAGATCCGTTCGGCGACGCGCGACAGCATGTCTACAACCCCGCCTCGTCCACGATCCAGGTGTCCTTGCTACCGCCGCCCTGGGAGGAATTCACCACCGTCGAGCCCTTGCGCAGCGCCACGCGCGTCAATCCGCCGGTGGTGACGTAGGTGGACTTGCCGGACAGGATGAAAGGGCGGAGGTCGAGATGGCGCGGCTCCGCATGATCGTCGACCAGGGTCGGTGCGGTGGACAGGGTCAGCATGGGCTGCGCCATGTAATTGCGCGGGTTCTTCTTGATCAGCTTGGCGAATTCCTCGCGCTCGGCGCGCGTCGACTGCGGACCGACCAGCATGCCGTAACCGCCGGACTCGTTGGCCGGCTTCACCACCAGTTTGTCGAGATGCGCCAGCACATGGTCGCGGTCCTGTTTATTCACGCACAGGTACGACGGCACGTTGGGCAGGATGGGATCCTGATCCAGATAGTAGCGGATGATCTCGGGAACGTAGGTGTAGATCACCTTGTCGTCCGCCACGCCGGAGCCCGGCGCATTGGCGAGCGCCACCTTGCCCTTTTTCCAGGCCCGCAGCAGGCCGGGCACCCCCAGCATGGAATCGGGGCGGAACGCCTCCGGGTCCATGAACAAATCGTCGATGCGCCGGTAGATCACATCCACCCGCACCAGGCCTTCGACGCTGCGCATGTAGACGCAGTGGTCGTCGCCCACCAGCAGGTCCGAACCCTCCACCAGTTCCGCGCCCATCTGCTGGGCCAGGTAGGCATGCTCGAAATAGGCGGAGTTGTAGATGCCGGGGGTCAGCACCACCACCTCGGGCCGGTCGCCCTTGCGCGGCGACAGCGAGGCCAGCATCTCGTACAGCTGGGAAGGATAGTCGTCGACCGGCTCGATGCTGTAGTCCTCAAACAGCTCGGGAAACACGCGCTTCATCACCTGGCGGTTTTCGAGCATGTAGGACACCCCGGACGGCACCCGCAGGTTGTCTTCCAGCACATACACCGTGCCGTCCTTGTCGCGCACCAGGTCACTGCCGCAGATATGCGCCCACACGCCGAACGGCGGGCTGACGCCCACGCATTGCGGCCGGAAATCACGCGAGTTGTTGATCAGTTCGGCGGGGACGATGCCGTCCTTGATAATGCGCTGATCGTGGTAGAGATCATCGATGAACAGGTTCAACGCCTGCACACGCTGCTTCAGACCCTGTTCGACCCGGTCCCATTCCTGTTTGGCGATGATGCGCGGGATGATATCGAAGGGCCAGGCACGGTCGATGGAGCCGCCCTCCTCCTCGGAATACACTGTAAAGGTGATCCCCATGGTGCGGATCGCGAGTTCGGCGGCGGCCTTGTGGTCGATGAGCTCCTGGTCGCTGAGACCGCGCAGGTAGGTGCACAGGGACGCAGCGGCATCGCGCGGCTTGCCGGCTGCGCGAATGAGCTCGTCATGCAAGCCTTTGACCGAATAGTTGCGCCAGTTGATCGTCATAACAATGCCCGTACACACTTAACCATACTTGCAATCGCTTGTCTTGCGTGCAAAATTCAGGCGCACTGTCTCCTAATGGCCATTAATTTCAAAAACCACGCACCAGATTCGCTGCCGGCGCACCGCATTGGTGCGCAAAACGGCCTCTCTATAATTCAACGCCCAAGCAACTTTTGCCTCCATGACCTACTGTCTCGCCATCAAGGTTGAATCCGGCCTGGTCTTCGCCTCCGACAGCCGCACCAATGCGGGCGTCGACCATTTCAGCACCTATAGCAAGACATATGCATTCGACATGCCAGGCGAACGCAGCTTCGTCCTGCTCAGCGCCGGCAACCTCGCCACCACCCAGGCTGTGGCCAACCGTATTCAAAGCGATCTGGAAAATCCCGAGGCGGCCGTCAGTCTTAAAACGGTGCGATATCTGTTCGACGCGGCGGAATACGTCGGCCGGCTGAACTGCGAGGCACAGGAGCAGCACTGCGCGCACCCGCCGAAGACGCACGTCAACCACGAGGCCACGTTCATCCTGGGCGGGCAGATCGGCAATCAGCCGCACGAGATGTTTTTGATCTATCCGGAAGGCAATTACATCGCGGCCTCGCCGGCCAAGCCGTACCTGCAGATCGGGGAAATCAAATATGGCAAGCCGATACTCGATCGTGTCGTGCGGCCGGATACCACCCTGGAAGACGCCGCGCGCTGCGCGCTGGTTTCGCTCGACTCGACCATGCGCAGCAACCTGTCGGTCGGCGCGCCCTTCGAAATCACGATCTACGACCGCGACAGTCTCAACACCGGGCGGCGCCTGTCGTTCGACGTGGACGATCCGTTTTTTATGGATTTGCAGGAAAGCTGGAACGAAGCGCTCAAGAACAGCTTCACGACGCTGCCCCGCTTCAACTGGGAAACGGATTAAACCGGCACCGCTTACCGGCCGGTGTCCCGGATGAGCCGGTGGACGAAGCCGACCTTCCTGGCCGCGACGCCGGTCAGCGAGAAGGGATAGGCATCCGGCAGGCCCATGCTGCGATTGAGATCGTTGAGCGCCGTCGTCAGATGACGCCAGTCATCGAGCAGCGCCTCCAGATCCGGCATCGGTTCGTTCCCGGCGATGCCGTTGGTCAGCGAGCGCAGGCTTTGGCCGTTCAACGCCAGTTGGTGATCGTGCGCCGTCTCCAGCGTATCGACCAGATGCAGGTAGTGCGCCCAGGTCTCCGCCCAGTCCTCCCAAGGGTGGGCGGCGGCATACGCGCTCACATAAGCGGCAGGCCAGTCTGCCGGCGCCCCGCCGCCGTAGTAGCGTGACAAGGCCTCATCGTAATCCTGCCGTTCATCGCCGAACAGGTCGCGAAACTCTGCCAACCGGTCGCTGTCGGATTCGACCAGTTTGTACCAGTAGTAATGCCCGCTCTCGTGCCGGAAATGTCCGAGCAGTGTCCGGTACAGCTCATTCATACGTTCACGAATATGCTCGCGTGCGCTCGGATCGGCCTCCGCCAGATTGATGGTGATGGTCCCGGCCCGATGCCCCGTCATCACCTGGCTGGACTCGCTGAAGGCATCCGTGAACTCGGAACTGGTATCAACGCTCTCCAGGAACTGGAAGGAAAGGCCGTGCTGGGGATCGACCTCCTTGCCTTCGATCGGCAACCCCAGGCCGTCCAGGGTGTACAACAGCCGGCGCTTGGCCGTCTCGATGTGATGCCACAAACGAAGGTTCCCGGGCTGGGACAGGTTGGGAATGATGTGACTCAGGCGGCAGGAACAACACAGCGGGTTGGGGTCGTCCTCCGGCACCATCCAGTTGCATACCTGCTGGGTGGTGTAGTTCGCGCACTTGCGGTAGCGCCTGTCCTCGAGCCCCTGCAGGGCGGATGTCCACAACTCGTCCCCCGCCGGCACCAGCGGGCTGTGCACACGCTGGTCGGGCAGGTAACCGAGCGTCTTGCCGCACACCAGACAGCGGGTATTCTCGAAGAACAGCTGGTTACCGCAGGTGCATCGAAAGGTCTTCATGTCGGGCGTTCAGCGGGGTCGGGTGTGGCGACGACAGCGAATTGGCGGCGCAGATACTCGGTTATCGGAACCGACATTGTACACACCCCCGTGACGACAACGCATGACTTGACCGGGCGGATATCGTGGTGTGACGTCGATATAAAAAAGGCGCCGACCGCGGATGCGATCGACGCCTTGCATGGCTGAACGGGCCGGCGTTCGCGCGGGCCCGCTCAATCCTGCCGCTTCGCTTACCGTGCCGCCGAAGCGGTGGAGCGGCGATTCCGCCATTTCTGCCCGCCGGGTTTGCCGCCGTTTCCGCCGCGACCACGGCCGCCGGCCGGCTTCCCGAAACGCGGACGGCCCTTGTTCGACGCCTTGCGCGGGGGCCGGCTGATGTCCCAGGCCTGCGCGGGTTCGAAACCGTCCATCACCGTGGCGGGAATATCCGACTTGAGCAGCTTCTGGATGGCATGAAACGGTTCATGCTCGTCGTGACAGACGAGCGAGATCGCCGTGCCCGTTTCGCCGCCGCGCCCGGTACGGCCAATGCGGTGCACATAGTCCTCCGGATTCTGCGGCAACTCGAAATTCACCACGTGCGGCAGGCTGTCGATATCCAGCCCACGCGCCGCGACGTCAGTGGCCACCAGGGCGCGCACCGACTGGCGCTTGAAGGATTTGAGCGCACGGGTGCGCGCACCCTGGCTCTTGTCGCCGTGGATCGCCGTGGCCTCGATACCGTCGGTCTGCAACTGCTTGGCCAGGCGGTCGGCACCGCGCTTGGTGCGGGTGAAGACGAGCACCTGGCGCAGGTTCTGCGAACCGATCAGATAGGACAACAGCTCGCGCTTGCGCCCGTGATCGACCATATAGGCCTGCTGGGTCACCGCATCGGAGGCGGCGTTGGTGCGCGCCACGTTGATGACCTGCGGATTGTGCAGCAGCGACTGCGCCAGCTTGCCGATCGGACCCGCGAAGGTGGCGGAGAACAGCAGGGTCTGGCGCTGCTTGGGCAGCAGGCCCAGGATCTTCTGGATCGCCGGCATGAAGCCCATGTCGAGCATGCGGTCGGCCTCGTCCAGCACCAGCATCTGTACGTTGGACAGGTCCACGCTCCGGCGCGTGACGTGATCCAGCAGACGCCCCGGGGTCGCGACCAGGATGTCCACGCCCTTTTCCAGGGCGCGGATCTGGGGATTGATGTTCATCCCGCCGTAGACCACCGTGCTGCGCAGGGCGAGGTACTTGCCGTAGGTGCGCACGCTTTCGGCCACCTGGTCAGCGAGTTCACGGGTGGGCGCCAATACCAGGGCACGCACGCGCCGGCGTCCGGGCTCACTGGTACGGCTCAGGTTCTGGAGCATGGGCAGGGTAAAGGCGGCGGTCTTGCCGGTGCCGGTCTGGGCGCCGGCCATCAGATCATGACCTTCCAGCGCAACCGGAATGGTCTGGGCCTGCACGGGCGTGGGATTGCTGTAGCCCTGTTCTTTGACGGCACGCAGCAGTTCGGCATCGAGGCCGAGAGAGGAAAATGACATATGGAAACAACTCCGTTAACAACTGCCAAGGCGGCACCGACCCCAAGGGGCCAGAGGATGATTTCGAGAATTGAGGAATGGCCTTGGCAGAAGGCAGACCACAACCGGTTTGCGTGTACCGGCGTAGTCACATAGACGGGTGTCTGGCTGGTACTTTCAACGCCCGCGAAAACAGGGCGGAATTAACAAACGCGCGAAGCATAACACACCACCACAGCGCGGCCTATCATTTTTTTCTGTCAGATCAGGTATCACCGGCCATATGCAGCCGGTTCTTGCCCTGGTCCTTGGCCTCGTACAACGCCTCGTCGGCATGCTTGAGCGCCAGATCCAGATCGCCTTCGAAGGGTGCCAGACCGATGCTCAGCGTCAGCGACAAGACCCCGGACGGGGTACGCACACGCAATGCGGTCACATGCCTGAGCAAGTCCTCGGCCAGGCAGCGGGCGCCCTGCATATCGGTATCCGGCGCCAGGATGCAAAACTCTTCGCCCCCCAGACGGGCGATCAAATCGTATTTGCGCAGACGGTCCCGACAGCACTCGCTCACCGCGCGCAGGGCGGCATCACCCGCCGCATGACCGTGCGTATCGTTGATGACTTTGAAGTCGTCGATATCCAGCATCAGCAGGGCGAAGCGGGCGCCGCTGCGTTGCGCACGCGACGCCTCCTTTTCCGCCTGAGCGATAAAGGCGCGCCGGTTCAAAAGGCCGGTCAGCTCGTCCGTATTGGCCTGTTCCTGCAGCTTTTCGTTCAGATCGTGCAGCGCCTGGGTGCGCTCCTGGATGAGGTCCTCCAGGGAATGATTGATTTCCCGCAGCTCGCGCTGCTGCGCCACCAGAACCAGCGCGGCGAAACCGATGCTGAATATGAACAGCATGGTCTGCGTCATGGAACCCCATTCCCCCTCGATGGCGAAAGGCCCCAGCCCGCGCAACGCCGCGATGGACAGTACCAGCGACATCACCAGCATGAACAACGAAGTGCCACGCAACCCCGTGCGCAGCGTAATCCAGACTGCCAGCGGCACGAGCAGGAACACCGACTCCTTGGCCTGAAACAAGGCGAGCACGAAAATGACGACTATGGCGATCGATATCCCGAGTATCTCGGAACGCGCCACACCCGTCGCGTCGGGGTGTCGCGGCACGGCCCAGGCCAGGGCCAGTGGCACCACGATGAATATGCCGTGCATATCCGCCAGTGAGATCGAGGCCCAGTCGACCAGGAACCCGTGCGACTCGCCAGCCGGCGATGCGGGCAGGAAGCCGCCGATCGCGTACAGCGTCACCAGCGCGAAGGCGCCGACCATCCCGGGCAGGGTGACGACAAACAGCATGAAGCGCACCACCGACTCGACGCTCGCCAACCCGCGGGAACCGATGAAATGCCGGTGTAGACGGTATGCGATCAACGCCTCCATGGTGTCGATCGTGGCCGCACCCAGCCCGAAAAACAGCGCCTTGAGCCACGCCAGGTGTCCGTGTTCGGGCAGCAGAAAGGGGGTGTTGGCAATCAGCGAACCCAGCAATACCGCCGGCCACAGCCGTTCGCCGAACAGAATCAGGGCCGCCACGGCCACGCCGGCCGGCAGCCACAGCAATGCCAGCGGCGTACCCTGAAATCCGGCCAGCGCGATGCCGAACCAGGCCAGCCCGACGTACAGACACAACACGCATGCGAAGATCAGCGGCTGCGGCATCGCCCGGCCGCGGGGCGGCAGAAGGGACGTATGCGGTTCCATGCTCACAGACATGGGTTAAATATATAGGAACCCTACGGTCTGTGGGAGTTCTGACCATTGTCCCCGAATCTTGCGTGTGATTTGATGCAGCCATGAGCGACAACGACCCTCTCGACCCGAACGCCATACCGCGCCCCGCACATCCGGAAAAACGCCAGGAACCCCTGCCCTGGCATGAACCCAAACCGGCGGCGGAGGACCCCGACGCGCCCTACCGCATCAAGGCCATCCTGGAAAGCCCCAGCTATCGTCAGGCGGATCAGGACGTCGATTTCCTTAACCGGGACGATACCCGCGGCCTGCGGCTGCAGGTGGACTACCTGAAGCCGGAGTTCCTGCTCGAACAGCACGGCATCGATCACACCATCGTGGTCTTCGGCAGCACCCGCATACCTGAACCGGCCTCGGCGCAACGCCGGCTGGCACGCGTGCGCAAGGCCCTGGACGCCGCCCCGGACGATGCGCATCTGCAACGCCAGCTACGCGTCGCACAACGCCTGGAGGCCAAGAGCCACTATTACGACACGGCGCGCGAATTCGGCCGGCTGGTCGGCAGCTCCGGACACGGCCCCGCGGACAGCCGCGTGGTGGTCATGACCGGCGGCGGCCCCGGCATGATGGAGGCTGCCAACCGCGGCGCCTTCGACGTCGGCGCGAAATCCGTCGGCCTGAACATCAACCTCCCGCATGAACAGTATCCCAACCCCTATATCACGCCCGACCTCTGCTTTCGCTTCCATTACTTCGCTCTGCGCAAGCTGCATTTCCTGCTGCGCGCCAAGGCGCTGGTCGCCTTTCCCGGCGGCTACGGCACCTTCGACGAACTGTTCGAAACCCTGACCCTGATCCAGACCCGCAAGATCAGACCGGTACCGGTCATTCTGGTCGGAAAAGACTACTGGCGCCGGGCCATCGACGTGGAGTTCCTGGTCGAGGAAGGCGTGATCGACTCCGAGGACCGGGAACTGTTCTGGTTCGCGGAGACCGCCGAGGACATCTGGGAGGGCATTCAGCGCTGGCACGAAGCCAATGGAGAACCGCTGTTCGAATAAACCGGGCACCACCGTGCCCGCGACAAAAACAAAAGGAGAATGACTTGAAGCTATCCTTCCATGGCGCCGACCGCGGCGTGACCGGTTCCTGCCATCTCGTCGAATGCGCGGGCAAACGCATACTCATCGACTGCGGCATGTATCAGGGCGGCCGCGAACTGGATCAGGAGAATGCCGAGCCCTTCGGGTTCGACGCCCGCGACATCGATTACGTCCTGCTTACCCACGCCCACCTCGATCACTGCGGGCGGCTGCCCCTGCTGGCAAGAAGGGGGTTCCATGGCGAGATCATTACCACCGCCGCCTCGCGCGAACTGGCGCGTCTGGTGATGATGGATTCCGCCAACCTGGCGGAGGAAGAGGCGCGCTACCAGGCCCGCAAGGCGGCACGCCACGGACGCAAACGCAGCGCACGCGCCAAGCCGCTGTACAACGTGCTGGACGCCTTGAACACCCTGGACTTCTTCGGCCGCACCGCACGCTACAACAAGCCGCTCGACATCGCTCCCGGCATCCGCGCCACCTTCCTCGACGCCGGCCACATCCTCGGCTCGGCCAACGTCCTGCTGGAACTGGACGAACTCGGCGACCGCCGCCGCATCCTGTTCTCGGGTGACCTGGGCAACAACGGCCGTGCCCTGCTGCGCGATCCCGCCACGCCGCCGCACGCGGACATCGTGGTCATGGAAACCACCTACGGCGACCGCCTGCACCGCGCCCTCGAACCTTCCGTTGACGAGCTGTATGACGCCATCAACAGCACCTTTCAGCGCGGCGGCAATGTCATCATTCCCACCTTCGCCCTGGAACGCGCGCAGGAAGTGCTCTACTACCTGCGCGAAGGGGTCGAACAGCACAAGCTGCCGCGCGCCATGCAGGTGTTTCTCGACTCGCCGATGGCCATCTCCGCCACCGAAATCTTCCGGCGCCATCCCGAGTGCTTCGACGAGGAAGCATTGGAACTGCTCCAGAATGGCGACGATCCCTTCGAGGTGCCGGGCCTGCATTTCACCCGCGAGACCGCCGAATCCATTGCGCTCAATCAGGTCGAGGCCGGCGCGGTCATCATGGCGGGCTCGGGCATGTGCACCGGCGGCCGCGTGCGCCACCACCTCAAGCACAACCTGTGGCGCAACGACTGCAGCGTCATCTTCGTCGGTTTCGCCGCGCGCGGCACGCTGGCCCGCCGGATCATCGACGGCGCCAAGACCGTGCGCATATTCGGCGAGGAGATCCCCGTACGGGCGAGCATTCACACCATCAACGGATTTTCGGCGCATGCCGACCAGGCCGAACTGCTTGCATGGCATGCCAAAACCAAAGCACCGCGCACCATCCTGGTCCATGGCGAGGAAGACACCATGGAAAAGTTCGCCGCACTGCTCAAGGACACCGAAGTCCTGATGCCGGATCTGAACGATGAACTGGAACTGTAACGCCCGCGGAACGCGGGTGAAGCGCCCGCTCAGGAACGCATGCCGATCGGCAGGCGCATGGTGATACACAAACCGCCTTCGGGGCGATTGGCGGCACTGATCGTTCCGCCTAGCGCCTCGATGGCCTTCTTGGCGATGGCCAGCCCCAGTCCGTAGCCCTGCAGGGCACCGGTCGCCTCGCCCCCCACCCGCACAAAGGGTTTGAACATCTCTTCGAGCTGGTCCGGCGCCACGCCGGTCCCGCCGTCGCAGACCGAAACCACACATTCGTCCGCCGCCGTGTCGGTGCGCATCACCACCTCAACCGGGCGGGCGTCGACAGTGTATTTCAAGGCATTGCGAATCACGTTCTCGAATGCCCCGCGCAGCCACTCGCTGCGCGCGGTCAGGGTGACGTCCGCGCCGATGGACAGTGTCACGCGCCGGCCGAGCGATTCGGCCTCGAAACGCGCATCGGCCACCACGTCTTCCAGCACTTCACCGACATCGACCGCCTCCATGGGCCAGCTTTGCATCCCGGATTCCAGGCGCGACAGGGTCAGCACGTGGCTGACCAGTTCGTCCAGACGCTGGCTTTCGCGCTCGATGCGCTCCAACGCCAGCTCCACCTTGTCCGGCTGTTGCCGGGCCAGCGCCACGGCCACCTGCAGCCGGGCCAACGGCGAACGCAGTTCATGCGAGACGGCGTGCAACAGGCGCTTTTGCGCTTCCAGCAGCAATTGCAGGCGCCCGGCCATATGGTCGAAATCGCGCCCCAGGTCGGCGATCTCGTCGCGCCGCCGGCCGATCGACGGCATCACGCGCGTATCGAGCGCACCCTCGGCCAGTTGTCCGGTGGCGCGCTGCAGGTGCCGCACCGGCTGGGTCAGATACCAGGCCATGCCGGCACTGAACAGCAGACTCGCCACCGAGATGACTATCAGCCCCAGCGGCATGGGGTCACGCCGCGGCGGGTGACGCCTGGGCTCGGCGGCCACCTCCGCCGGAATGAACAGCACATAACGGCTGCCGTCAGGGGCCTGGACCGACTGCACGCCCGGCACGTCGTGCCGCTCGTCCTGCAACTGGCGCACACGAGCCAGCGCCCCCTGCGGCACCAGACGCCCGAGCAGGTCCTGGCCCTGCGCATCCACGATCAGCACCGGCCGCGCCCGCATATGGGGAGGCTCTTCGTGGATCAGCGCCTTGATGGCCGGCTCGCCCCCGTATTGCAGGGCAATGGCGGCGGTCGAGACGCGGTAACCGGCGCGGGGCCCGACGGCGACTTCCTGCAGAGACGAGACCTCGCGCTGGAAGTGATAGTGGACCAGCCAGCCCACGCCCCCCGCCACCAGCATCAGGGTCAGCCAGAAGCCGAGAAAGATTTTCCAGAACAAACGTCCCATGCAGCGACTCCGACCGTCAGACCTCGATGTACTGATAACCGACGCCACGCACCGTTTGAATCGGCGAACGGCCGTCATCGAGCAGTCCCAGCTTGCGCCGCAGGTTGCTCACATGCATGTCGAGGCTGCGGTCGTAACGGGCCAGCGAACGCCCCAAAGCGCGCTCGGAAAGCTCCTGCTTGCTGACCACCTCACCCGCCTTGTGCATCATCACGCTCAGGACGTTGAATTCGGTGCTGGTCAGTTCGAGTGCTTGCCCGTCCCATTCGGCCACACGCTTGCCCGGATACAACACGGCCTTGCCGATTTTCAGCTCCCGATGGGCGTGATGTTCGCCCTCGTCCGAGTTGCCGGCGCGGCGCAGGATCGCGCGCAGCCGCGCCACCAGCTCGCGCGGATTGCAGGGTTTGGGCAGGTAGTCGTCGGCGCCCAGTTCCAGGCCGACGATGCGATCCACGTCGTCGCCTTTGGCGGTCAGCATCAGCACGGGAACGGACGCCTCCTGGCGAATCCTGCGCAACGCGTCCAGGCCGCTGAGTCGCGGCAGCATCACGTCCAGCACGACGACGTCGTAGCCGCCTTCCACGGCGCGCTGGGCACCGGTTTCGCCATCGTGTACCGCATCGACCTCGAAGTCCTCGGCCTCCAGGTACTCCGCCAGCATGGCGCACAGCTCCACATCGTCATCCACCAGCAATACACGACTCATCAATGAACGGACCTCAGAATGATTACGACGCGCGGCCTTATTCGTAACGCAGCGCTTCGATCGGATCGAGCCGCGCCGCTTTTTGTGCCGGGAAGTAACCGAACACGATACCGACGGCGGCGGAGAACAGGAAGGCGACCACCACGATCCCGGCATTGAAGATGAACGGGATATTCAACACTGAGGCAGCTCCCACGGAAGCCGCCAGCGCCAGGATGATGCCGAGCAGTCCGCCGAAGGAGGACAGCACCGCCGCCTCGACCAGAAACTGCAACAACACCTCCCGCTCCTGCGCCCCGATCGCCAGCCGGATTCCGATCTCGCGCGTCCGCTCGGTCACCGACACCAGCATGATGTTCATAATGCCGATGCCGCCGACCAGCAGGCTCACCGCCGCCACGGCGCCCAGCAAGGCGGTCAGCACCCGCGTGGTGCCGGCCAGGGTCTGCGCGATCTCGCGCATGTCCATGACAGAGAAATCATCGCTCTCCGAACCCTTGATGTGACGCCGTTCGCGCAGCAGATACTCGATATCCCGCTTCACCTTCTCGGTATCCGCGCCCTCCCTGGCCGACACCTGGATCAGGTTGACGTCGAGGTTGCCGGCGATCCGGCGCGCAAAGGTCCGAAACGGCATCACGATCAAGTCGTCCTGGTCCTGGCCCATGGCCGACTGTCCCTTGGCCTCCAGCAGCCCGATCACATCACAGGACATCTTGCCGATGCGGATCTTGCTGCCGATCGGATCCAGCGTGCCGTACAGTTCGCTGCGCACCGTCTCGCCGATGATGCAGACCGCGCGTCCCGTGCGCATTTCGCCCGCAGTGAACAGGCGGCCCTCGGCCAGGGTCCAGTTGCGTATCTTGAAGAACTGATCGTCGGTGCCGGTTACTCCCGTGGACCAGTTCTCGTTGCCGAGCACGGCCACCGCCGCCTGCGAGGAAGTCGGCGCCACGGCCGATACGGAACCGACCTCCCTACCGATCGCCTGCACGTCGGCCAGATCGAACGCCGGCGCCGCCGAGCGGATACCCGGCCCCAGGCGCTGTCCCGGGCGGGCGATGAGCAGATTGCTGCCGAGGCTGGAAATCTGCTCGGTGACCTGCGCGGTCGCGCCACCACCGATGGTCACCATGGTGATCACCGCGGCCACGCCGATGACGATGCCGAGGATGGTCAGAAACGAGCGCATCAGATTCCGGCGCATTTCACGCAGCGCGAGGATCAGGGTATTCCACAACATCAGCGCATCCCCTCCGTCGGGACGTCCTCGATGGCCCCGTCCCTGAAATGAATGACACGTCCGGCATACTCGGCCATCTCCGGTTCGTGGGTGACCATCGCGATGGTGATGCCGCGTTCCTTGTTGAAACTGGTGAGGAGCTCCATCACCTCGATACCGCGCGCGGTATCGAGATTGCCGGTCGGTTCGTCGGCGAGCAGGACGGACGGCTCGGTCACAATGGCGCGCGCGATCGCCACCCGCTGTTGCTGCCCGCCGGAAAGTTCGCCGGGCGTGTGCCGCTCCCACCCCCCCAGGCCGACCGCCGCCAGGGCCTGTCGCGCACGCGCATGACGATCCGCGGCGGATACCCCGCGATAGACCAATGGCAGCTCGACGTTTTCCAGCGCCGAGGTACGCGCCAGCAGATTGAATCCCTGAAAGACAAAACCGAGATAATTCCGCCGCAACAGGGCGCGCTGGCCGCGCGTCAGGGCGCCCACGTCCACGCCGCGAAAGCGGTAGTGACCCTCGGTCGGCACATCCAGACACCCCAGGATGTTCATGCAGGTGGACTTGCCCGAGCCGCTCGGTCCCATCAGGGCAACGAACTCGCCTTCACGGATACTGAGGTCGATGCCCCGCAGGGCCCGCATGGCGGCCTGCCCCTTGCCATAGACCTTGGTAACGCCGCTGAACTGAAGCAGCGATTCATCCACGGGTGCGTAATCGGCCATGGCGTGCATTACTGCTTGACGTTCGTGTAGTCCACCAGCAGGGGCATGTCCGGACTGATGTCGCCCTTTACGACCGCGGTCATCTTGCCGTCCGACGCGCCTACCGTCACCGGAATCGCCACCGGTTTGCCGTTCTTCAATGTCCAGACCCGTTTCTTGCCTTCACCCAGCGGTTGTTCCGGCTTCGCCGTATGCGACGCGGGGCGCGGGAAAAGCCGGCTGAAAATACTCCGCGACCCGCCGCTCGCCGTCTTGGTAACGGGCGGCGTAAAGCGCAATGCAGCATTGGGAATCAGCAGGGCGTTCTTCAACGACTCGACCGTGATGTCCACCGTGGCCGTCATGCCCGGCCGCAGGGAAAGATCGGCGTTGTTCACAGACAATATCGTGTCGTAAGTCACCACGCCGTCCACCGTCTGCGGCGCATATCGCACCTGGGTGACGAGCGCCGAATAGATTCGATCGGGGTAGGCGTCCACCGTAAAGGTCGCGTGCTGCCCTTCCTTGACCTGCCCCACATCCGCCTCGTCCACGGCCACGTCGAGCTCCATCTGCTTGAGATTCTCCGCCAGCGTGAACAGCACCGGCGTCTGCAGGGAAGCGGCCACGGTCTGGCCCGGTTCCACGCTGCGTTCGAGCACGATGCCGTTGATCGGCGACACGATCACGGCCTTGGAAAGCGTCGTGCGATCGGAATCCACCTGGGCCTGGGCCTGCTTGACCTGGGCACGCGTCACCTCGAGACCGGCCTGTGCCCGGCTATAGGCGGCCTGTGCGGTGTCCACATCGTCCTGCGAGGCCATCTCCCGCTTCACCAGGGTCTTCAGGCGATTGAGGCGGTTGCGGGTTTCCAGCAAGGTCGCCTGCGCCTCGAGCACCTTGGCCTTGGCGACGGTCAACTCGGCCTCGGACTGGCGCAGCTTCGCGCTGAGCTGATCGGTATTCAGCTTGGCCAGCAGCTGACCGACCTTCACGTGGTCGTTGTAATCCACCTCCACCGACTCCACCGTACCCGAAACCTCGGTGCCGACATCCACCTGGTTGACGGGCTCGATCGTCCCGGTCGCGGTCACCGTCACCGTCAGATCGCTGCGCTTGGCGAGGGATGTCTCGTAGCGGATACCGTTATCCTTGCCACCGCTGAAAACCATTACCAGCAGCAGTACGACCAGCAACAACCCGATACCGGCCAGCCAGCGCCAGATATGCCAGTGGTGCCGCGCATGCTGTTCCAGCCCGAGTACCCGGCTGACGTCCGTATCGCGGTTGGGATTCTGCTCAGACATGGACTTACACCTCGGATAAACGATCTCGCCTGACTGCAATATTGGCACAATGGCCGGGCCCCGCTGTATCGCTTGACCCTCCTTTACCTAGTTTTACCTCTACCTGCCCCAAGCTTGCACGTCCGCTGCGCATACTTCACTCCAAGGTCAGACCGAATAAGCGGCTGACCGTGCCACTATCCAGGAGTGAATCATGAAGCACGGAAAATTCATTCGAAACGGTATCTTCGCCGTCGCATTGACAACCCTCGCCGCAGGTACGGCTTACGCCTGGCCCGGGGGTGGCGGATTCGACGGCCACGGACCGCAGCACGCAAGCTGCAGGCATCACGGCGGAGGCATGCATCGGTTCATGGCCGGCCTCAACCTGACGGACAAACAGCGGGATGAAATCTTCAAGATCCGGTACGAGCAGAAACCGGTCGTGCGCGAAAAGATGAAGGCCCTGTTCGAAATCCGTCGCTCATTGCGCGATGCGACCCTCGCGGACCACTACGATGCGAAGCACGTCAAAACGCTGGCCGACAAACAGGCCAAGCTGAACGCCGAGTTGATCGTGATGCGCAGTGACACCATGCACCGCATCTACAGCGTGCTCAATCCGGCACAAAAGAAGCAGTTGGAAGAGATCCGTAAACAGCGCGCCGAACGGTTTGCCGAGCGCCACTCGGGAAAACCCGGCATGCCCGGCATCGGCGGTCCCGGTGGCGGTCCCGGCGGCTACATGAACCAGTGACCCGGTTGCGACGATCTCTTCAGATTGCGGCTCTCCCTCCTCAGCGCACATTCCCCTAGGTGCGCAAGGCTGACCGGAGCAGATCTCGTACCGTCTGCTCCGGTCCTTTTTACCTGATACCACTAAGCGCGCTTGCCGCGCCCAGTCCGATTACTCGCCCAGGTTGTATACCTGCAAATCCCCGGCCGTTGCGATCGAGCCCTGGTAGCCCTGGGCGCGGATCAGCTTTTTCACCTCGCCCAGTCTCGGCTGGGTCACCGGCGTAATGTGCGACAACACCAGCTCGCGCGGATCGGCCGCCCTGGCAACCTGCCCCATACGACTCGGCGTAGTGTGCAGTTTGAAGAACACGCCGTCGTGCGGCCCGTTCGGCAGCTTGTCCATGATCGCAGTGTCATAGATCAGCAGATCGGCCCCCTTGGCGAGCTTGATCATATTGCCGGTCTTGCTGCTGGTATCGCCCGAATAGACGATGCTCTTACCCTTGTATTCGATGCGGTAGGCCAATGCCGGTGCGGGGCCATGCACCACCCCAACGGCCTTGACCACCAGACCACGGTCATTCAGCACCGTTCGCACCGGCAGCTTCGGGTTGGGATCGATATCGTGCGCCGTATAGGCGAAAGTGCCGGCACTGATCGCCTTGGCGAAGATATGCAGATAACGCTCGATGCCGTCCGGCATGGCGTACAGTGCATTGACGTACTGCGTCGTCGAAGGGTATTGAGTCACCTTCGAACCGGGAAAGGTGATCCCGTTGGCACCCGGTCCGTAAATATTGATCGGCTCGCTACGCTTGACCCCTGCGCCCCGACTGTGGAAATAAATCGTCTTGATAATGGCCGACATGTCGGAGGTATGGTCGATATGCAGGTGGCTGAGCAGGACCAGACTCAGATCCTTGACGTTGGTGCCGCTCGCCGCCAGTCGTTCGAATGTCCCGCCACCGGCATCCATCAGGATGCGTGGTTTGCCATCCACGAAAATCAGATAGCCGGCGCTCGCGCGTCCGCTCGCCATCGCCACCGGGCCACCGGAACCCAACACCATGACGGAAAGACCGGGCTTGACCTGATTGACCGCCAGGTCGGCCGCCTGCCCCACTCCGCCCGATGCCAGCACCGCCAGGCAGAACAGTACGGCCAGATAGTTGCGAATCCTGATAGACATGTTTCCCTCCTCCGTGTGTTATGGCTAAAGGAGGGTTATATAGACAACCGTCCGGCATGCTGCCAGCCGTGCCCCGTGACAGGAGGATGAACAAGCGCGGCGATCCGTGTATCGACGACATCAAGCGCGCAACAGGCGAAGAGATGACGGTGTCGGGTACGCATCCCTGCCCAACATAGGTGCCGGCAACGGCGTACGCACGACATGTGCACCAATGACGATCAATCCGGCTCCCTGCGCTTGAGGCCGGTCACCATCGAGCGCGGCAGGTTCTCACGGTGCAATACGCTGCCGACCGCCACACCGACAAGATGTACCGCCACCAGAATCAGCGTGAGGTTGGCGAAGAATTCGTGCCCGCCCTCGAAGACCTCTTTCCAGAAATGGCTCACTCCCGCGAGCGAATCCGCAAGCGGACCGGCCCCTTCCTTGGCGGCGTACGCGGCCAGCCCCAGCATGGTCGTCGCCAGCAGCGAACCCAGCAAAGCGAGCACCATCGCCCCGCCCGCCGGGTTATGGCCCAGGTAGCGCTTGCCGCGCAGCCGAACCAGGTCCTTGAGATAGGCGATCACCGTTGCCGGCCGGTAGATGAAATCGCTGAAACGCGCGTAGCGCGTACCGATCACGCCCCAGGCCAAGCGAAAACCGATCAGCCCGAGCACCACGTAACCCGCCCATACATGGAGGGTCTGCAGTTCGTCGCCCGTCAGGTAGGCAATGCCGAACGCCAGCACCAGACTCCAGTGGAACAGGCGCACCGGCAGGTCCCAGACCCGGATCGTGTTACCAGCCATATTCGATCTCCCGTTTGATCCGCCTCCAACGTTAGCGCGGTGCGCTGAACCTCGGCTTAATCCTTCCACTCCTGCCGCATATCACCGGCATATCCAGTGCCGCCGATTAGCCGATCCACTGTCGGTCGATCCGGTTCCATCGTTCAGGAAAAATGCCGCGGCGAACGGTCACGAGAGGACCATACAATGCGCGATAATTGGCGCGGTTTTTGCTGCCATTTCACCGGATTTGGCTGCAAAGATTTTCGTGGTGTTTTGCCGACCAGGGTAGTAGACTGCCTCACAGCTGCAGTTCCGGCTTAGGTTAATTTTGGTGGTTCCCTTCGGCAATGCCCCATTCCCTCACGACCTGCAGTCAAAACCAACAATCATTTTTTTAATTAGTAACTAGGTAAAATCATTATGGCTACAGGTACCGTGAAGTGGTTCAACGAGTCCAAGGGTTTCGGCTTCATTGCCCCCGATGACGGCGGCGCTGACGTGTTCGTGCATTACAGCGCGATCCAGGGCAGCGGGTTCAAGACCCTGGCCGAAGGCCAGAAGGTCTCCTTCGATGCCCAGCAGGGCCAGAAGGGTCTGCAGGCTGCCAATGTTGTGCCCCAGTAAGACCGGCTGATCCAGCACTCGATAAAAAAGAACCCCGCCGAATGGCGGGGTTCTTTTTTTGCCCCCATGCCGCCTTGCGACGGCGGCGCGACATGCGTTACTTGCTCTGCGTCGCCTCCTGGCGAATCTTCATCAGTTCCGCGCGCTTCTGATCCAGTTGCTTGATCAGCCCCTGAGTCTTGGGATCATCCTTTTTCATGGCGGTGATGATCGCTGTCATCAGCTGGCCGCGCGCCTGCTGCACATCCTTGTCCTCCATGGCCTGCTCCTGCGCCTTCTCGAACGCCTGGCGCTTCTGCTGGAACTCCAGAGCCAGCTTGCGGCGCTTGTCATCCGGCGTGCTCTTGTCCTGTAGCTGTTTCACCAGACCACGCAGATCGGCCATCTCCTTGTCGGGCGAATGACCGTTCTTTTTCATCTTCGTCTTGAGCATGTCGGCGAATTGCTCCTGCTGTTTCTGCAATTCAGGATGCGCCTTCATGGTCTTGTCCTGAATCTGGCCCAGCTGACGCTGGATCTGCATCATTTCAACGCGCTTTTGCTGAAAGGCCTGAATCAGTTTCTGTTGTTCCGGACTCAGGGAGTGCGGAGCACCCTGCGGGGCCTGAGCGGGCTGCTCCGCCTGCACAGGCGCAGCGATCGTCAGACCGGCGGCAAAGACAACGGCCGTCAGGGCGCGCGCTATATTCTGTACGGTCTTCACGGAATCCCGTTGCTGTATATCGGACATGGTGGAAATGTACTCCTCGGTAGTAAATTGCTTTCCTGAAGGGAATGCGCCCGGCCGCAAACCGGAAATAGCTTGGATGGACGTCTGTTCAGAGTAACAGCATTCCCCCGGCCACTGTCAAACCGCTGGCAGCCGCGTGTTGGGCCTTCTAGACTCCTGGTTCTACATCCCGAGGGGAACCCGTGCGCGGTATCCGGGTCGATTGCATAGCGTGCCCGGCTATCACGTGCCGGCGCCTTACCGAGGAGAGACCATGCGAGACTACAACAACATGCCACGGCTTCCCCTGAGCGACGAAAAGCTCGTCACCAAGGCTCATCTGCAGATCCAGCGACTGGAACCGCTGATCCTGGAAATGCCGGCGGACATGGACATCAGCATCGACGGCAGCCAGTTCAACTGCCGTGAGATCCGTGCCAACGGCCTGGTGGCCGAGTGCGACGTCATCCCCGCGCTGACCCTGCTGGCCCAGCGCCACGAAATCCCGCAGCTCGAGGAGATCGGCAAGCTGGTCGACGAGTACGACATGACCATCGACATCGATCCCGAAGAACACCGGATCATCATCCATACCTGAGCGCCATATCGGATGCCGCTACGGGCCGGTGTCAATCACCGCCGGTCTTGAATCGGATGATCTGCCTTCTCGATTTCTTGTCGGGACGATGCGTGGGGTGCGGTGCCGCCATCCGGGCCAGCTTGCGCTGCTCGGCGGCCTGCTCCCGTGCCGCCTGGCTGGCCACGGTTTCCTCGTAGAGCGCTGCCGCCCGGCTTGCCGGACCACGCCGGTCCGACAGGTCGCGCACCACCACCGTCCACTCCTGCGGCCCTTTCCTGATACGCAGCTCGTCACCCACGCGCAGGGCGCGCGCGGGCTTGACCCGTTCGCCATTGAGATGCACGTGACCGCCGCTCACCGCCTCGGAGGCGAGACCGCGCGTCTTGAAAAACCGCGCCGCCCACAACCACTTGTCGAGACGCAGCGAAGACAGCTCACCAGTCATATCAATGTTCCCCGAATGGCCGCCCGGCCCCAGGGCCACATGCTCACGACCCAATATCTGGGGCGAGCCCCCCCACCAGCGCACAATGCGACAGGCCAACCGAGTTGCCAAGGCAAGAATCTACGCTAGAATGATTTGCGTACAGCATGGATTTGCATTAGTCACGCACTCACCATCATGGAAGATTACATTGAACACAATGCCTTCTACAGCCCGCAGCAAACGCCTGCGCGCTATTGTCGCATCAATCCTCATTACATACCCTGCGTTTGCCGCAGGCGGCGAGACTGCCGCCGCAAAAATAGAACACCTGATTGAAAGTGTCGCGCTGGCGAAGAACGTACCCATCACCAGTGCACGTGGTCTATCAGATGAGCCGACTGCACCGGCGAAAACCCAAGATGTTTTTAACGGCGCCGCCAAGGGGACGTACTTTCTCTGCTCAACCCAGCAATACAGCCTGGAGAACAACGCCTCATCCTACGTCATGGGAAACTATAGCGACTATGTTTACCCAGGCGCCCTAATACAAGGTGACTCGCTCGCCCCGGACAGTCAGGGATTACGGCCGATTACCGCGGCACGCGGCCCAGGCGAACTGGTACTGAATATCATCGGTGGCGGGGAAGGACATTACTCAACCCGCATCAAAAAAGTCACCAACGCCACCGTACTCAACGCCATCAATAATGACTTGCTAGGCAACTACAAAGGGGGCACGCCCGCAAGCATCTCCTACAAGATTGTCCAGATATACAGCCAGGATCAACTTGCGGTTGAAATGGGTGCAAACTACCCAGGCATCGATTTCAGCTCGCACCTTACGCTCAACCAGACATCCATTGGCTCATCATTCCTCATAGAATTGAACCAAGCATTCTTCACGATAAGTTTTACGCCACCAGATACACCCGCGGGGTTTTTCAAAGCGAAAAAGGTGAAGTTAGGTGTATTAAGACAGCAAATAGGGCCAGGCAACCCACCGCTCTATATCAGTTCGGTCACCTACGGACGAAGGTTTTACCTGCTCTTCCAGTCGAATCAGTTCATCAGCAACCAAGACTTCAAGAGCAGCTTCGATGATGACATCTCAGGATCCACGACAACACACGCCCATAATATCTTCTCAAAGACTACCGTTACCGGATATGCCGTAGGCGGTAGCGCATCAGCGGCGATGAGCGCTTTAATCTCCACAAAACCGCAACAGGGAAGCGACGCGATGAAAGCCCTGCGGGCTTACTTCGTCGAAGATGCGAGTTACTCCAAGGCCAACCCTCCCGTGCCCGTATCGTTCCAGCTGAACCTCGTAAAGGATAACTCCACCGTAGCCATGCGCTCGACCGCACAGTACACCCAAAGAAATTGCACTGTGACACCGAAGACCTGCGCTGCCTTCACCAACCGCCAGGGGAACGATTACATAACCGCTGAGTTCGACGTACCCGAGACCGCTGCCGGTAAAAGTGTGAGCTTCAAAAATGGGGAAATACATACCTATCATTTCCCGCGCTGTTATCGCGTGAAATGGGAGGACGTCAAGTACGCTTGCAAGGGCGTCGCGAACGACACAATGGGCACATGGCAGCGCGGAGTGAACTACCATGTAACCAAGGACGCCGCCTGCGGCGGGAAGCATTACCGCAACGATTACACCTACACGGTGGGAACCCAAAACTAATTACTCGGCACGTGTACCGGCCTTCAGGCCATCCACAGATCCAATCGCCGGTAGCATATCCTCTCAGAGATACCCCAACGGCAGCTCGGTGGTATCCACCACACGGCGCAGCACAAAGCTGGACACCACACCGCTCACGCCCTCGATGCGGGTGAGTTGGTTGAGCAGGAAGGACTGGTAATGGTCCATGTCCGGCACCACCACCTTGAGCTGGTAGTCCGCCTCCTGCCCCGTGATGAGGTAGCACTCCTGCACCTCGGGATAACCGCTCACCGCCTCCTCGAAAGCAGCAAACCGCTCCGGCGTGTGGCGATCCATGCTGATGTGCACCAGCACCGTAAGGCTCAGACCCAGCTTGCGCCGGTCCAGGAGGGTGACGCGGCGCTCGATGATGCCCGCCTCCTCCAATGCATGCACGCGGCGCGAGCAGGGTGAAGGCGACAGGCCGATGCGCTCGGCCAGTTCCTGATTGCTCAACCCGCCGTCGCGCTGCAGCTCTTCGAGGATGCGGCGGTCGTAGCGGTCCAATTTGGGGCTGTCGGCCATGAAACGACACCTTAAAGCAATAAATAACCAATATTATATTAAATAAAGCAATATTCCACCAATATCAACGACCGGAAAGACAAATACGCAAACAAATCTCGCCCCATGCCGCATAGACTTTATCCCGTGGCCGGCACCCCACCCCCGGCACCGGCCACGACAGGAGGCGATCCCTTCTGAACGGCCAACCGACACGAGACAGGTGGAACATGAGTTCATTCGATCATCGCAAGTACCGTCCCTTCCCGCCGGTTCAAAAATCCGACCGGCGCTGGCCCAACCGCACCATCGACCAGGCACCCCAGTGGTGCAGCGTGGACCTGCGCGACGGCAATCAGGCGCTGGTGCAACCCATGAGCGTTGAACAGAAGACGCGCATGTTCGACCTGCTCGTGCGGCTTGGCTTCAAGCAGATCGAGGTGGGATTCCCGGCCGCCTCGCAACCCGATTACGACTTCGTGCGCAGGATCATCGAGGAGGGCCGCATCCCCGGGGATGTCACCATCCAGGTGCTCACCCAGGCGCGCCCCGAACTGATCGAGCGTAGCTACACGGCCCTCAAGGGTGCGCGGCGCGCCATCGTGCACGTCTACAACTCCACCAACCCGCAGCAGCGCGAACAGGTGTTCCGGCTCGACCGCGAAGGCGTGAAGGCCATCGCCGTGCGCGGCGCGGAGGCCGTCAGGCAGGGCGCCGCCGCACATCCGGAAACCGAATGGGTGTTCCAGTACTCGCCCGAGAGCTTCAGCAACACCGAGCTGGAGTACGCGGTCGAGGTCTGCGACGCGGTCAACGCCGTATGGCGCCCGCAGGACGGACAGCAGGTCATCCTCAACCTGCCGTCTACCGTGGAATCGGCCACGCCCAACGTGTTCGCCGACCAGATCGAGTGGTTTTGCGACCACCTGCAGCAGCGCGAGCACGTCACCATCAGCGTGCACACCCACAACGACCGTGGCTGCGCCGTGGCGGCGGCCGAACTGGCCGTCATGGCCGGCGCGGACCGCGTCGAAGGCACGCTGTTCGGCAACGGCGAGCGCACCGGCAACATGGACATCGTCACCATGGCCATGAACCTTTACTCGCAGGGCGTGGACCCGCAGATCGATCTTTCCGACGCAGCCGGCATCGCCGCCTGCTACGAGAGCACCGGCATGCCCGTGCACCCGCGCCATCCCTGGATGGGCGAGCTGGTCTACACCGCCTTCTCCGGCAGCCATCAGGACGCGATCCGCAAGGGCACGGCGCATTACCACGAACGGGGCGGCGCCTGGGAGGTACCCTACCTGCCCATCGACCCGCGCGACCTCGGTCGACGCTACGAGGAGGTCGTGCGCATCAACAGCCAGTCCGGCAAGGGCGGCGTCGCCCACGTGCTGGAACGCGACCACGGGGTCAGCATCCCGCGCTGGCTGGCGCAGGAATTCAGCACCGTGGTGCAGGCCGAATCGGAGCGCACCGCTCAGGAAATCGCTTCCGAACGCATTTGGGCCCTGTTCAGCGAGTACTACTGCACCGTGCGTCCCGGCTGGGAGATGCAGAACTACGACATCAACCGCGCCAGTGAGCGGGTGACGGCCACAGTACAGGTCGGCGTCCAGGGGAACACGCTGCGCCTGCGCGGCGAAGGACACGGCGCCGTCGAGGCCCTGGTCGATGCGCTGGCGCGCAGCCGCGGCGTGAACGTCGTCATCGAACAGTTCGACGAACACGCCCTGTCCGGCGGCACCGAGGCCAACGCCATCGCCAGGCCTTCCAGGCCGTGCTGGCCGCGGTAGGTGCGGCGCTCGACGCGGATGTCATGCCCGCACAGGCCAACGCAAACGCCTGACGCCGGTCCATTAAGCCAAGCAAGCGAACGGGCGCACCGGTTGCCCGGTGCGCCCTGTTTTATCCGCCGTCCCGACGGGGCGACATCAGTGCAGCCAGCCGCCCACCGCCTGCAGCGGCATGGGGTCCGACCCGCCGACCACCCACGCCGCGACGGCCAAACGCTGCGCGGCCGACACCCGCGGCAGCGCCATACGCCAATGCAACCCCGCATCGGCGCGCCGGGAATCCGATACATGGTGGGCGAGTACGACAAAGTCCTCGTGCAGGGTACGGCCGCTATTCTCGCCGCGCCCGACGGGTGTCGCATAGCCCATGCCCAGCACGGCCAGATGGACACGGTAGGTTTGCGCCGGTGCCGGGTGCATCGGCTCGAATCCAAGCATCACCCGCTCGCCCTCGATCGTCAGCCGCAGCCTGCCCACCGGCGCAGACATGGCATCCGGCAAGGCCCGCCCCGTGTACCACGCACGCCAGGGACGTCCGTCCACGAGCACGGCCGGGGTATACACGGTGCGCAGATAACCGGCGGCCTGATAGGCCCGCTGCCGGGCGCTGTAGGCGGGACTCGAAAAGATGTCGCGCCAACCCAGGTCGTTCCAATAATCCACATGCCAGGCCAGCGGCACGAAGTCGCGCCACAGGCCGGGATGCCGCTGCAGGCCGCTCAGCCAGGCGTCCGCGGGCGGGCAGCTGCTGCAGCCCTGCGAGGTGAACAGCTCTACCAATTCCACCGGTTTATCGGAACTCACCAGCTCGACATCCGCCGCCTGCACAACGGGCGCGGCGCATACCGACACCAGCATCAATCCCAGTACGAATCGCAAACGCATCCTTCCCCTCCCGGCGCGGATTCATCGCAACAGCCGAACCGGCCGCGGAATCGCGCATCAAATACACGGTCAACCATGGCCGCACACAACCCGTTCGCCGAACACAAGGCAGGGTGTGTCGTACCCGGCCATCATTTATAGTTATCGAATCCCAAGCCGCTTTCCGATCATGCACAACAAACCCGAACTCAATCCCTATACGTTGGGTTACCGGGACCCGGACACGGAGCGCGCCTATCGCATCCAGTACGCCCGGTGGCTGCGCACCCAATCGCGGGTGGCGATCATCGTCGGGCTGATCATCTATGTCATCTACGGCCTGATCGACCTGCACCTGCCCGACCGCAACCTGCCGTTGATCTGGATATTGCGCGGCACCGCCATGGCCATCGCCGTGGCCACGTATGCCTACACCTACACGCCGACCTTCAACCGCATCAATCAGATACCCATGGCCCTGGCCGGCATCGCAGCCGCCGGCGGACTGATCGCCATCCAGCAGACCATGAGTTTCGAGTCCAGCATCCATTACTTCCCGGGCCTGATCCTGGCGATCTTCTGGACCTATATGTTCCTGGGCATACGTTTCATCAACGCCCTGGTGGCCTGCCTGATCATCCAGCTCGCCTACAACCTGTCACTGCTGCTGCACCACCAACCGCCGTTGTCGATTTACCTCGAAGACAACTTTCATCTGTTCGCCGCCAACCTGATCGGCGCCGCGTCCAGCTACATCCTCGAACACCAGCGGCGCGAGCTGTTTCACAAACAACGCCAACTCGACCGTGAACGCCGCATGCACGAGCAGCTGTCACTGCAGGACAACCTCACCGGCCTGCACAACCGGCGCCATCTCGAACGCGCCCTGGAGGAGATGCTGCTCTCCACACATCCGCCCGGCATGCTGTCGGCCGGACTGTTCATCGACATCGACAACTTCAAGCCCATCAACGACCGCCACGGACACGACACCGGCGACCGGGTGCTGCAGGCCATCTCCGGGCGCATCGCGCACACGGTGCGCGATACCGACCTCGTCGCCCGCCTCGGTGGGGACGAATTTTTCGTGGTGCTCAAATCCGTACCCGACCGGGAACAGGCCATCGGCATCACGCGCAAGCTCCTGACCAGCCTGCATGAAAGGCTCATGGTCGAAACCGCCAGCGGCAGAACGATATCCCTGCACGTCGCGGCGAGCGTCGGCATCGTCTTCTTCCCGTTCCCCACCGCAACGCCGGCCGAAATCCTGCGCCGCGCGGACATGGCCATGTATCGCGTCAAAAACGAAGGCCGCAACAACTGGCGCGTTTTCGACGCCGATCTCGATGACACCAGCCCCGGCCTGCGCACCCGGACCGTCGAGAGCTGAGATCAGGCCGGGCCGGTATGCTTCATCGCGTCCTCACCAGGTCAGCACCTTGCCGGCCGCCCCCAGCGAAGGTAGCGCCTGGCTGGGCGTGAGCAGCGGCAGTTCCATGGACAGGTCGTCCTTGGTCATGCCGTTCAGGTCCAGCGACTGCTGACAACCGATAACGGTCACCCCGTTATCCAGCGCCAGCTGCATGAACTCGGCCACGCTCTTGCCACCTTCCAGCGGATAGAGGTTCTCCGCCACGCCTTTCTTGAGCAGTTCGGTTGCGGGACCGGTGAAATACAAAATCACGTTCTGCTCGCTCGCCGCCGCCGTGGCGGAAAGGAAAAACGCCGACGGCAGCCGCTTGGGGTTTTCGGGACCGGTAATGACGATGATCACCAGATCCGGAGCTTGTTCATCAGCCATATCACACCTCCTGTTTCAGTGCATACGGCCCGGCGAATCACAGATATTCACCGAACCCATGTAACAGGTTCGACAAAGTATCTATACGGAGTTTCATCCCCACCGGATGCGGCCGGCTGAACCGGGTCAGAATTTCCCGCACAAACTGCGGTCTCAACAACACGCGGCGGCGGCACCCGCGCTGTCGCCGCCAATAACACCAAAAACTTCAGGAGGATGGCTATGAACCCCAGACAAACCACACTCAAGCTCTGTGCACTGTTGTTTTGCTGGCTGCTGAGCTCAACCGCACATGCCGCCATGCTCAAGGACACCGAGGCCCTGCAAGGTCTCAAGCAGGCCAAGGCGGTGTTCATGATCGACGTCAACAACCCGGGCCGCGTGGCGCACGTACTCAGGGTCATCGGAAAAACCGACAAAGGTCTGCGCGAACAGGGCGTCAAGCCGCACATCATCGTAGTGATCATCGGGCCCGCCGTGGCCTTTCTGACCAGGGACCGGCGCGGGATCAGTTACATGGACGAGCGCGCCGTTTCACAGGTGCAGGGGGAGATTCACAAATTCGCCACCATGGGTATCCGCACCGAGGCCTGCGGCGTGGCGATGAAGGGCATGGACGTGGCGCCCAAGGACCTGATCCCGGACGTCCACGCGGTCGGCAACGGTTTTATTTCGGCCATCGGCTACCAGGCGCACGGCTACGAGCTGGTGCCGGTGTACTGAAGGCCGCGGCGCGCCGGCGACCCCAAACCTGCCGGCGCGTCATCCCACACGCCAGTGATCAGATCAGCGCGGCCAGCCTGACGTCCGCGCCCAGCACGCCCACGATCCGCCCGCCGGTGTCACGAATCGGAGCGGCCACCGTGAAGCAGAACTGGCCGGTCGCGGCGGATCGGTAGACCGCGCTCACGTAGGTCTCGCCGTCCTCGCTGGCGTGCCTGAACCACTCGCGATCGGACCAGTCCTGTCCGTGCCCGGTGCCGCCGTAACCGGCGGTGAATCCCTCACCGGCGATGTTGTCGCTGACCTGCCGACCGCGTCCGTCGGTCACGTACAGCAGTTCGAAAAATTCGTGCCGCGTGAGCGCCTGGCGCAGGGCCGATTCCATCACCGTGCGCTGCATGCCCGCCACAGCCGATTCGGCGGCCAGCGCCTCCGTGGCCTCGCGCGCGCTGCGGTGTGCATCGAAACGAAACACGCCGATCGCCGTCAGCAGTTCGTCGGCCATGTCGTGCAGGCGCGTGCCGGTATCGCTCACCTCCACCGCCTTGTCGGTCATGGTCTGCGCAATCTCCGCCACCTGCTGCACGTCGCGGCTCACGCTCTGCGCCGTACAGCCCATCTCCTCGGTGGCGGTCGCAATGCTGCGAATGCTCTCGTCCAGCTGTCCCATTGCCGTGCTCGCCTCGCTGAGCCGGGTGCGGGTCGCCTGCGCCTGCTCACGTCCACTGGCCACCCGCTCGCTCACCTCGCCGACACCGCTGACCGTGGCGGCAATACCCGTCTGGATCTGCTCCACCACCGACTGCACGCGCTCCGTGGCTTCGGCGGTCTGATGCGCCAGGTCGCGCACCTCCCCGGCCACCACGGCAAAACCGCGTCCATGCTCGCCGGCCCGCGCGGCCTCAATGGCCGCATTCAGCGCCAGCAGATTGGTTTGATGCGCGATGCTGTCGATCAATCCGATAATTTCCCCGATGCGTTTCGCCTGCTTACTCAGGGTTTCGATTTCCTGCGCCAGCAGGGTCACGCGGTCATCCATCTCGACGATGTGTTCCTGCAATGCTCCGCCGGAACGATCACCCTCCGCCACCGCCTGGGTGACCCCGGAGGAAAACTCGGCGATCTCGTGCGTATTGCGGCTGAGCTCCTGCTCGATGGTCGTGGCCATCTCCTCAACGGCGCTGGCGATATTCACCGCCGCCGTCGACAACGCCCCACTGTCCTCGCGCGTTTCGCTCGCCAGTTTAGCCAGCTGCGGTGCGGCGGACGACACGGCAATGGAGGTACGGGCCGACTGCGAAATCTCTTTCGCCAAACGGTGCATGAAGCGGTTCAACGCCGCACTCAAATCGGCATCGAGCGACAACTCATCGAAATCGACCGTCAGATCCCAATCTCGTTCGGTCAATTTTTCGAGCGTTCTGACCAACTGTTTGCGGCTCGACGCCGCAGGCAGAATCATTTGCGCCAGACTCATGGAACATTCCTCTCTCAGCCAAGGCATAACATGAGTCATACCTTGCCGGGTGCTACAGGTGAATGGGGAATCATTTCCTGCGCGGTATCTGACCGACGCAAAGGGCATGACCGTCAAAGCAACATCAATGCCATCGGCCGCTTGTTGCGAAACATAAACGTGACCACCTCGTTTATTCACAAATGCACTATCGACGGGCAAAGATCGCCATTTTTTCCTGCTCATGCGCCAATGCTGTGCGACCGAAATACCGTGCGTCACTCACATGAACAAACTTTGCTCAGCGCAAAAAAACCGTTTGCCTGTCTCCAAACCCCGTTACCGACAAGGCCATTAATCCCTGCAACCATGGAGATTTTTTGCACAGAACCATTTACCTGAACCACAATCTCAATCCAGAGTGTTTCACATCGCGTGAGAGTGCCCATGCCGTATACCGAACAACGCGTCACCTCCATCAGGCAATGGTCGGAAAAGACCTTCAGCTTCACCACCACCCGCCCGGAAGACTTCCATTTCGAAAACGGGGAATTCGTCACCCTGGGCCTGAGACCCGAGGGCAAGCTCATCGCGCGCGCCTATTCCATCGTCTCGACCAACGACCATGATCACCTCGAGTTCCTGAGCATCCACGTGCCGGACGGCCCCCTGACCAGCCGCCTGGCCCGCATCGGCGAAGGCGACGGCATCTGGGTCAACAGCAAGGCGACGGGTTCGCTCACCCTGAATCACGTCCAGCCGGGTCGCAATCTCTATCTGCTCGCCACCGGCACCGGGCTGGCGCCGTTCATGAGCCTGATCCGCGACCCGAAGCTGTGCGACCACCACGAACGGATCGTGCTGGTGCACACCGTACGCACCGTTCCCGAACTGGCCTACCGGGTGGAAATCGAGGCGCTTGCCGGCGACCGCCTGTACTACGTGCCTACCGTTACCCGCGAACCCTTCGAAACGTCCCGCCGGGGCGCCGACCTGTTCCGCTCGGGCGAGCTGAGCGCCCGGCTCGGCCTGCCGCCGATCGATCCGGAACAGGACCGCGTCATGCTGTGCGGCAACCCGCACATGAACCAGGAGATGACCGATTTCCTGGAACAGCGCGGCTGGACCATGACCAACTACAAGGGCGTGGGCAACTTCACCGTCGAAACCGCCTTCGTGCTGCACAACGAGTAAGCCGGCCAGGCCGGATTGATCCACCTCAAAAGCACCGCGCCTGAATCAACCGCGTACTGGCGTTCCTGCAACGGGGTTCTATATTTCAGTTGTAGGGACCGGCACGATGGCTTGAGCCCCAACCTATTCGATTGCCGCTGACGGCCGAGCCGGGCTGTCGGTCCCCCGTTTGCCCAGGGGGGTGTCCCATGTCTCACGTTCACGTATTCAACCGGCTGTTCCCGCTCGGGTTCGGCCTGATCTTCTTTTCGGTATTGCTGGCCGGTACCACCCTGGCGGCGGAACCGACCTACCGCCAGGGTGAAAACATCTTCATCGAGACCGGCGTGGAGGCACCCGACCGCACCCCGACCTGGTATGCGCCCATGGCCGCCAAGCCCTATGCCCCGGTGTTCGAGATGCTCGCAACCCGCGGCACGCAGGGCCGCTACTATCCCTACACCTACACCGTCACCCTGAAGGACATGATCAAGTTCCACGGGCATGACTGCGAAGGCACCATCCATGCGGCCAACAACGCCCGCGTCGCATTCGACATCCTGTTCCCGGACGGCATCATCGACCGCAGCGTGCTGCGGGGCATCTCGGGCAACTCGCCCTGCTGGTCGGACGCCGTCGCCTTCCTGACCGGCGCGCGCGTGCAGTACGGCAACCTCGGCTTCTTCAAGGACAAGAAATACAGCCACGCCATCATCCTGTATCGGGAAGACACCCGGACCGCCGTGCTGGCCACCTGGAAAAAGGGCATCAACAACATCCCGGGCGAACCGGTGGTGCTGCCCGGCAAGATCAACTGGAAAACCGCGGTCGATACCGGCGAGGTGCTGAAACTGAAAAAGGACGTGAAGGCGGCGGGCGGTACACCGACGCCCTACCAGGTCGACCGCCTGCGCTACCTGCAGTGGAAGCACGTCAACGACATCCTGGAGCATCCGCTCAAGGACAGCTACCAGGCGAAGGTGATAGAGAACTTCCGCTGGGCGGACTGGATCGACCCGGCCAAAACCATGACCAAGACCCATCCGCGTTCCGACACGCGCCTGAAGAACTATCCGTACCGTCCCAAACCGATCTCGGGACCGGAATAGGCTTCTTGGCATCAGGCCCCTGCGTGGCGCGACCTTTCACTATTGCGGCTACCGCATCAGCTTCGACGACCTCGCCACCGTCATCCGCGAGACCACCGGCCAACCGGTGAAGGCGGTAAACGACCTCCCCCTTCGTCTATTGATCCGTCGGGGATCCCCGGTAGAGCGCGGCAAACGCCGCCTCGCCGGCCTCCAGCGCGCCTTCCAGATAGCCGCCGTTGAGCGGCACGGTCTCGCTGCCCGAAAACACCAGCCTGCCTTCCCACAGCGAGGCCAGGTCCTCGGGCAGGCCGTACTCCGGATGCTGGGTGAGCGGCATGAGATCGTCCTCGGTGGCCGTCAGCGGATCCTCGCTCCAGTCCTTGATGCGGTAACCGGTCGGCCGCGTGGCCCGGGAGCCGAACAGCCGGCCGAGCTGCGCCAGGGTGTGATGCAGCAGGCTTTCCTCGCCGAGCTGCCGGCGCACCTGCGCCGGCAGGCCGTAGAACCCGAACAGCGCGGCGGGACCGCCCTCCCGGGGCGAGGCGTCATAGACCTCCGTCAGCGGCCCCAGCCGGCTGAACACCTCGCCGGACAGGCCCTGCTGTTCCCATAGCGGCTCGTCGTAAAAAGCGACGAACTTGGCCTGCCCCGCCATCCAGGTCGGCGTGGCCACGAAGCTGTCGTACAGCAACGGCGGCAGCGCAGGCTCGAAGCGGATGCTGCGTGCCAGCAACCGCAGCGGCAGGGCGAACACCACCTGCCGTGCCCGGTACTGTGCCAGGCCGTCCACGCCTTCGGTTTCGAGCAGGACGGTGTCGCCTTCGTCCGTGACCCGGGTCACACGCTGATCGAACGACAGGCGTCCGTCCGGCACATGGCCGGCCAGGGCCTCGGCCAGCGACAGCGCGCCGCCCGCGATCCGGTAGGACTGGGCATGCGGCGACTCGCCCGCCATGCGCTGCGGCACCGGCGTCGAGGCGTCCTCGTACAACGCGGCGCCGTGCGTGGCCTGGGGGAAGATATCGATATCCAGCGTTTGCAGCAGACGCATCATCGTCGGCTGCAGCTCCGGCCAGATCCAGGCCGGGCCGAGATCGTAACGCGCGACGCCCTCATCGCCGAGCGCGCGCGTGGCGCAGTCGATGCGCCCGCCGATGCGCGGCCGCGCCTCCAGCACTCGGAAATCGGCATCCGTCGAGGCCAGCAGATAGGCGCTGTAAAGCCCGCTCAAACCGGCGCCGACGATGACGCAGTCATAAGTCATGGACAACAAATACGATGAACGAATCGGCAGCTTAACGCGATTCGCGTCGCCAGGCCGTCAGTCGCGCGGGCCGAACAACACCCAGAGAATGAAGCCGAGCACCGGCAACAACAGGATCAGCACGATCCAGAACACCTTGGCACCGGTGGTGGCCCGGCTTTGCACGACGCGGACCATGGCCCACACATTGAGGATCAACAGGATCAGGCCGAACAGGCCGCCGACTTCCACACGCATGGTCAACTCTCCGCAGATTGATTACAGGTGCGCCATGACGGCGTGGGAACAAATCCGGCGGGTGCGGCGTCATGCCTAGGTAGCGTGATCCACAACAACCCATCGATCCAAGGAGGATGACAACATGAAACGCTGCCTGATCCTTACCCTCTCCACCGCCGCCCTGCTCGCCACCGCCGTCCCCGGCTTCGCCGCCACCCACAAGACACCACCGTGGGGCAACGGGCCGTTCAAGGTGCTGCTGGAAGTGAATCAGAACAACCCGGGCGAATGGAAAACCACCATCAACAACCTGCGCACCATGGAAAAGGTCGTGGGCATGAGCACCGCCCACGCCGAGGTCATCGCCTGGGGGCCCGGCCTTAAGATGTTAATGAAGAACTCCCCCTACGCCAAGGACATCCAGAGCCTGTCCGTGTATGGCATCGAGTTCGCCGCCTGCCACCAGAGCATGAAGGCCATGCACGTCAGCAAGGCGGACCTGGCGCAGGGCGTCACCGTGGTGCCCGGTGCCATCGCCGAAATGGTCAAGCGCCACAATACGGGCTGGACCGAAATCAAGGAATAAGCAGCGCTGCAGCGGCGGTCCGGCTCTCCGGGCCGCCGCCTTCTTGCCAAGAGGTCTTGCTTCCTGCGCCGTTTTCCCGAACATAGGCGCCATGGCCGGACCGGAAGAAATCGTCATCTGCGGCCTCGACGGGGTACTGGCCCTGGTCGAGCACCGCCTGCATCACCTGCACAACGAGGAGGGCCGGCGCGACTGGGACGCCTTCAACGCCGCCTGCGTTGACGACATGCCCAACCTGCCGCTGATCCACCGCCTCAACCAGGCCCGCGAGGAAGGCGTGCCGGTGATCCTCGTCACCGGGCGCAGCTCGGACGTGCGCCGCCAGACCGAGCAATGGCTGCATCGATGGCAGATCGGCTACGACGGTCTGTGGATGCGCCCGCCCGGCAACCGCCTCGGCGCCGCCCGCTTCAAGGCAGAGATCATCGAACAGCACTACGCCGGCGTGAATATCCGCCGCGTTTACGAATCCGCCCATCATCTGGACGTGGCCCGCTGGTGCACCGACCACAACATCGCCTGCACCCTGTTCGGCCCCAACCAGGGCAACGGCGAGGACCGCGAACTGTTCGACCTCAAGACCGTCCGCCACGCCTGCGATCACGTCATGCTGTATCCGTTCTACGGCGACGACGATTACTCCTGGGAGGACCGCTGCGCTCAGCTCGCGCAAGGCGCCTGCCTGCTCTGCCAGGCGGACGAAGCCGCCGCCGAGCGCGAGCAAAAGGCGGTCGAGGCCAGGCTCGCCGCGCGCGAGCGCGGCCTGCCGCCGCTGGAAGGTTCTGACCGCCAGGTTGCCTGGGCGGAAGGCATCCGCCTCACCGCCTTCAGCGCCATCGACAAGGTCAACAAGTGGGTGAAGGAGAACAACGCCCAGGCCGAGCAGGAGGACCCCGACTACTGGCATAGCGTCAAACAGGGTATCGCCCGAGCCACCACCTATCTGGAAGAACAGGTCGAGGCCAAATGGTGGATCGACCACCGTCACGGGATCATGAACAGTCTCGACGGCGGGCGTTCTCTGCTCTCCGCCGTGGCGGAACAGCAGGGCTATTTCTAACCGCCGGCACCCGTGCTACGAACGGGCCTTTTCCAGCGCCTCCTGCAACGCCGCCACCTGCTCCGTCAGCGCCTTGACCTTCTTCATCAGGTTCGGCAGCTGCGTCACCGCGGCATACTCGCGCTTGGCCTTGGACATGGGACGGGCCGGGAACCCCCACACGTACTCGCCGTCGGGCACGTCGCGGGTCACCGGGGTCGCGGCGGCGACCACCGCCCCTTCCCCGATCGATATATGATCGATGACGCCGGCCTTGCCGCCGAACATGGCCCGGTTGCCCACCTTCACGCTGCCGGCAAGACCGACCTGCCCCGCCATGACCACGTGCTCGCCGATGTCGTCGTTGTGTGCGATATGCACCTGGTTGTCGAGCTTGGTGCCTTTACCGATGCGCGTATGACCCAGAGTCGCGCGGTCGATGCAGACATTGCAGCCGATTTCGACGTCATCCTCTATACGCACCGTGCCGAGCTGCGGCACCTTCAGATATCGGTCCCCCGCCCACACGTAGCCGAAACCGTCGCCGCCGATTACCGAGTTCGCCTGAATACTCACGCGGTCGCCCAGAACCACGCCATGACGCAGCACCACGTTGGGTCCGATCCGGCAGTCCTCGCCGATCGTCACCTTCGGACCGATGTGCGCACCGGCTTCGATGATCGTGCCACGCCCGATGTCCGCGCCCGTCTTGATCACCGCATGGGCGCCGACGCAAACGCCTTCGCCGAGCGTCGCCTCCGCATCGATGACCGCGGTGGAATGTACACCGGGCTCAGCCGGCCCATCGTCGTCGAACAGCATCATGATGCGCGTGAAAGCCAGGCGCGGCGCGGCGATGCGCAGCAGGTTCTTGCCTGGCAATTCGGGGAAATCCTCGCTCACCACCACACTCTTCGCCCGGCTCTGCCCCGCCTGTTCCCGATAGCTCGCCTTTTCCGCGTAGACGATATCGCCCACCCCGGCATCCTCGAGCGAGCCGACGCCCGTGACGACGGCGGACAGGTCGCCGCTGACCTCACCGCCGATGTGTTGCTGGATTTCCCGCAAGGTCAGTTCCATAAGCCCTCCTTGTGATCATGTAATCGACTTGGCACTGGAATCCTCGACTGATTATGCTGCATTATCACATGAGAGTCATACAGCCGTCTGAACAATTTTTAATCACCGGACCACATCCGTTAAACATAGGAAACTTCCGGCCCCAGCGCCTCTAAATATGCCCCGGCGATTCAGCAATCTGAACGGCAGTCCGCGCATCCCGGCCCTGACAACTGTCCTGAAGTGGAAGCTGGGCTGGCACGCCGAACAGCGGCCGCAAACACCGGCCACCGGCGTCGAGGTACCGGTCGTCGCCAACGACGGCCGGGCTCTGCGGGGCGCGCCCGCCGACACCCTGACCTGGATTGGCCACGCGACCTTCCTGATCCAGCTCGGCGGCAAAACCGCGCTGACCGATCCCGTGATGTCGGACCATATCGTGACCGTGCCGCGCAACGTCCCGCCGGGGCTCGGCTGGGCGGCATTGCCGAAGCCGGACGTGGTGCTGATCACCCACAACCACCGCGACCACATGGATGCGCCCACCCTCAAGCGCCTCGGCCCCGATCCGATCTACGTGGTCCCGCAGGGGCTGGGCCGGTGGTTCAAACGCGCCGGCCTGCCGCGCGTCGTCGAAATGGCCTGGTGGCAGCGGGAAGAGATCGAAGGCCTCGACATCACCTTCGTGCCCGCCCAGCACTGGAGCCGGCGCGGCCTGTTCGACCTCAACGTCAGCTGGTGGGGCGGCTACGTCCTCGAACACGACGGCCTGCGCGTTTATCACTCGGGCGACACCGGCTGGTTCGACGGCTTCGCACAAATCGCCGAACGCTGCGGCGAAATCCACGCCGCCATGTTGCCTATCGGGGCCTACGCGCCGCGCTGGTTCATGCACAACCAGCACATCGATCCGGAAGAGGCGGTGCGCGCCTTTGCCACGCTGGGCGCAACGCGGTTCGTGGCCATGCACTGGGGCACGTTCAAGCTGTCGGACGAAGACCTGCTCGAACCGCCGCGGTTGCTGCGCACGGCATGGGAATATGCCGGCCTGCCGGACGAGCGCCTGAACATCCCGGCTATCGGAGAAACCCTGCTGCTGGACAACTAGACACGCATGACTCCGCTCGAATCCAAGCATGCCGGCACCTGGTACGCCGGCGTGGACGGCTGCCATGACGGCTGGATCGCGGTGCTGCTGCACTTCGCAGGCGACACCCTGACCTCGGTCCGGCACCGCCTTTGCACCGGTTTCGCTCAAATCATCGAACTGCCGGAACGACCCGCGCGAACGGCGGTGGATATCCCCATCGGTTTACTGGATCGCGCCCGGCATGGCGGGCGCGACTGCGACAAGGCTGCGCGCCGTTTGCTGGTTGCCAGAAGAAACAGCGTGTTCTCGCCGCCGGTGCGCACCGTGCTGTCGGCCCGCGACTATTCCGAGGCGCTGGCCCGCAACCGCGCGAGCAGCGAAGCGCACATCGGGATTAGCCGCCAGACCTGGGGCATCACGCCCAAGATCCGCGAAGTGGATGGCTGCATGACGCCCGATTTGCAGGAACGCATCGTCGAAGCCCACCCCGAACTCGCTTTTCTGGCCCTGGCCGGACGGCCCATGCAGCACAACAAAAAACACACGGCCGGTTATGCCGAACGCTGCAACGTGCTTCGGGAACACTACGGCTCGCTGCTGCCAGATATTCACGAGCTGCGTAAGCAATACGGTGCGCGCCGGCTGGCATACGACGACATACTCGATGCCTGCGCACTGGCGCTCACCGCGCGCCGCGTTCATTTGGGAAAAGCGCAACGATTGCCCGATAACGCACCGCCCATCGATGC